>JAIRZI010000053.1 GCA_031267295.1 Propionibacteriaceae bacterium
CGCTCCTCGCAATGACGGACAATAAGTAGCGAAGAACATAAGGCAGCACAACGCAACACGGCACAATAACGTACCAAATCTCCCCATCACTGCAAAGAGCACAGGACAACACGACGCAATAACGTACCAAATCTCCCCATCACTGCAAAGAGCACAGGACAACACGACGCAATAACGTATTAAGTCTCCCCGTCATTGCGAGGAGCGCAAGCGACGAAGCAATCCAGAAAAAGGGTGCTTGCTAAACAAAAAAAATGATCCTGTTCAATAAACCCGAACTAGAAAGACTCACATAAACGACACTTAAATAACTGGATCGCTTCACGCCCTTTTGCTCACTCGCAACGACAGACGACGAGTAATCACACAAGGCGAATATATCCTCACAACGTGCAGCAACCCGCGGTGAATAACACTTAAGTAACTGGATTGCTTCGTCGCTTACGCTCCTCGCAATGACGGACGAGAGGTAATCGTGCAGTAGCGTGTTGAGTTTTTCTGTCATTGTGAGGAGTGTAAGGCGACACGACGCAACAACACACAGTAACGTATCAAATCCCCCCATCACTGCGAAGAGCATAGGACGGCACGACGCAATGACAGACGATAAGTAACCGTGCAGTAACGTAGTGAGTCTCCCCGTCATTGCGAGGAGCATAGCGACGAAGCAATCCAGAAAAGTAATTACGGAGCAAAAGAGGTTTTTGTTCAATAAACCCGAACTAGAAAGACTCACATAAGCGACACTTAAATAACCGGATCGCTTCACGCCCTTTTGCTCGCTCGCAATGACAGACGATAAGTAATCGCGTGATGTATATCACCACTTTGAATAGCTCTGATTTAAGCCAAAGGTTTACACCACTACAACCACTTCCACACTAAAAAGGGAAACTCGTTTAGCGCGGATTTTAGTGTTGATTACTGATTTGACTAGGTGGTTAGATAGTGAGGTCTGAAAGTGGCGGGAAACGAAACTTTACACACATATCACCTACTCAAAATGAGGTATAGCAACATCGCCTAACACCACAGCAACTCACAATCAACAATCAATCAAACCGCATTAAAACGCCGAACTCGGGTGGATAACGCTGCGTACTAGGTTGGACGACAAAGCGTCGCATACGCAGTACACAATTAACCAACGTGCTCTTAAGGCGAAGAAAGCGTGTCAAAGTCACTCAACGACTCGCAACGCGAGATGATTAAAGGGAGTGTGCGAGTCTTCCCAGCGCACGCCGCGATTTGCGAAGGGCATTTTGATGAGTGAAGAACCGACAACCGACCGACAGCCAACAACAGCCGATACGCCATTGCCTAACGGCGCGCCGCCGATCTCTAACTGGCAGCCCGAAGCAACTCCGGCTCCCGAAGCAACTCCGGCTCCCGAAACAGCATCCGAATCTGCAACGAATCCGCCAACGCCGCAACCTAACTTCGCAACGTTTCCGCCTGCGCAACCCCCAAAACCACCCGCACCACTAACACCACCCGCACCACTAACGCCGCAACCTAACTTCGCAACGTTTCCACCTGCGCAACCAACGCCATTGACTACCCCGCTCACTCCTGCGACGCTTGCTACACCGAGCGCCATCCCATATGCTGACACGAATCACTTCGTTAATGACTCCTGGGGCGCGCCCACGGGTACAACGCCAACTGTTGCGCCCAGCCGTGGTGACGCAGAAGCGGATGCCGTTGTCCGCGAAGCGGAACGACAAGCGCGTAATCGGCAGTTAGGCACGATAACCCCACCTCAAGAACAGTACGTCCCAACACCTCCGGAACGAACCGCAACTGACAAGCCGCTTAACTCCATGGGGTTGTTTCTGTTGCGACTAATCACCGCTGGTGTAATCGGGGTGCGCGCCTACCAGATGATCAATCATCATCAAAGCGCGGCACTCCGGTTAACCGAACGCGGTGCCCCGATGCCCGAAACTATCGCTTGGGTGGAAGCTGGTGTACTCGCCGTTATTGCGGTGATGTTGCTCTTCGGTTTCGGCACCCGGGTAGCCGCTTTCCTGTTGAGTGCCGCCGCAATCGCTAACATCGTCTTCATGCAATGGGGCGCTTTCAACCCACTCAGAGAAGGCATAGCCGGGATCCGCGGCGATTTCGAACTACTGCTTAGCGCCATCGGGTTAGCCTTATTGGTGCTGGGTTCGGGTGGTTGGGCAATCGACGGTATCCGGCGCGCCGCCAAACTGAGGAAAACCACCGACTTCTAAAGAACACGTTGCTTGCTGATGCGTCTTTCGCAAGGCGACGGGCGGAATACACAAAGATTGCCATATCGGAAAGTTCCACGCATCGCACCTACTTGAGCGGCGTTTTCTTAAAGTTTTCTAGCACTCATAGCGGCACTGCCACCATTAACGGTAGAGTGCCGCTATGGCGATCATGGCAGTGACTTTCGAAAAACATGGCCAACTGCACTACCTTGACTCGGCTGAGCAGCACTACAACGTCGGCGACTATGTACTGTATCCCACATCGTACGGTTCTGAGGTAGCCGAAGTTGTCTGGATGATGGACGCTGCGGATGCCGTTGACACAAAGCAATCAGTCGGTGATCTCACTACTATCCCAATCTGCGACGGTTTGGCAACTGCGGAAGAACTGGCTCGTGATAGCCGTAATCGCGCCAAAGCTGCCGCCGCACTACTCACTGCTCGGGAACTAGTCGCGTGCCACAACTTATCCATGAAAGTGTTGGCAGTTGATTGGATTGACCACGACCCAGCCACCGAACTTCTCGCCGCCATTTACTTTCAAGCCGATGGACGAGTGGATTTTTCTAGTTTAGTTTCCGAACTGGCACGCGCCCTACAAGCTCGCATCGACCTGCGTCAGATCGGTGCCCGCGACGCAACCCGGCTCTGCGGCGGGTTAGGCACTTGTGGCCGCACACTCTGCTGTTGCACTTGGATAGATAGCTTTGAACCGATTGGGCTGCGGTTAGCTCACGACCAGGGGATACAGAGCACTCCTAACCTGATGTCCGGGGTTTGCACTAAGTTGAAATGCTGTTTGATGTTCGAGCAAGCACAGTATCGCGCTTTCATAAAAGCCGCTCCCGAAAGAGGTGCGCTGGTATCTACCCCGAACGGTACCGGCAAAGTGATCGGGCTATCTACACCCGCTGAAGCTGTGGTGGTACGCCATTATGACGGCACGGTTTTTACTTGTCCGCTAGCCACCGTCAATCGAGTTCCGATAATCCAACGTGTCACCACGCCGCTAGTTTCACATGTAACCAGTGCCGCCAGCGCCGCAACTTCTGCAGCCACCGCGATGTTCAAACGCGAGTCAAATAGCGAACAAAACTACGACGAACTCAACCAGCAACTCCCTCCCCCAACCGATGCCAAAAGTTAAAATGCGCCCGCCGCAGACCGCGGAGAACCTAACCCAACACAAACTTCCAACAACTGGGGTTGACCCCAGATACCGAACACCGATTTATTTCGTTTCCTTTGTTGAGCCGGTATGAAAGAATCTCACGCATGCCCAAATCAACCCCGCGCGTGCCAAACTGATAGCCTGTTTGATAGTTTGGAGCAGTGTGAGCGCCTGTACTACGGAAGGAAAACTCATCATAATGAAAGCCCGCCCTTTTTTGACGACATTGTTTGCTGCAATCGCACTACTGTTCACATCTTGCGCACCTAATCCGTATGTCACGGCGACTGAGAGTCCCAGCCCCACTACATCTATCACTGAAACGTTTACATTGCCCACCCCACAACATCTCTACAACTTGTGGCCAGCACCAGATCGTTCCACGTTCACTGTGCCGAACGTGGAACTTCCCGGGTTCGCTAACCCACCTGCTGGCACCGGCTACGCTCGCTACTTCAACCAACGTGTTGAATGGAAGCCATGCGGTTCTGATTACGAGTGCGCCACCGTATTAGCTCCACTGGACTGGTATGCACCTGACGGGCAAGCCATCACGTTGGCTATGAAACGCTTGGTGGCGAGCGAAACTCCGAAGCTGGGTAGTTTATTTATCAACTCGGGAGGCCCTGGCGCCAGCGTCCAAGATTACGTCGCAGCGTTCAAAAATATCGGGCTCAATCAGTTTGACATTGTTGGGCTTGACCCTCGCGGCTCTGGAGAATCCACTGGAGTGGTTTGCGGCACTACTGCCCAAACTGACGCTTTCTATGCTCTTGACGCTTCCCCAGACGACGAAGCCGAACGCATCGCGTTGGTTGAAGGTTCGCGCGTTTTTGCCAAGGAGTGCCGCGATGGCTCGGGCGCACTGCTCGACCACATTTCTACCATCGAAACTGTTTATGATTTCGACATGGTACGACAACTGCTGGGCGATGAAAAGTTCAATTACTTTGGCATTAGTTACGGCACTTATATCGGCTCGGTGTACGCCGAACTGTATCCGCACAATGTTGGCCATTTAGTGCTTGACGCGGCGGTGAATATCACTGATCGTCCCGGAGTTTCGCAAGCTGACGGTTTTGAGTTGGCGTTGAACAAGTGGATTGAGTGGTACACCATCAACTCCAGTGCGCATCAGCTAGGAACAACGGTAGCTCAGGTTAGAACCACTCTCACCGATTGGGTGATGGGTCTGGATACCAACCCTATTCAGGTGGGTGATCGAGTGCTCACTCAGAGTCTCGCCGTCACCGGGTTAGCGTTGTATTTCTATTTTGGCACCGATTATTACATGACATTGACCGACATTATCGAGTACACCATTCAGACTAGAAATGGTGCATACCTACTTTCCGCCGCTGATGCGCTCAACGGACGAGAAGACGGCTATTGGGATCAAATGGGGTTGTCATTCCCCGCTATTGCCTGCCTAGATGGTGGCGATGACGGCGTAGCGCAAACTTGGAAAGATTGGGAAGAAATAGCCGCACGAGCACCTTTCTTTGGAAACTTCATGGGAGCTAATACAACGTGTGTTGTCTGGAGTGCCAAACCTGCTGCACAGATCGACTTCTCTGGTGCCGGTGCTCCCCCCATTGTTGTCATTGGTGGTACAGGCGATAACGCCACTCCGTACCAGTACGCCGAGTGGATGGCGGCAGAACTTGAATCCGGGGTGCTCATAACTCGCGAGGGGGTAGGTCATGGTAGCTTCAACGCTGGCTCGTCCTGCATCGATAAACTGGTGGTCAGATATTTGACGCAAGATGTGACACCAGCAAACGGCACCGTTTGCCAGATGGGTTAACAAACCCTGATCGCCTAACCCACCGCTGTATGAGCCGCTGAATCGGGTAACCCATGTCGGTTTCTGGTTTTCGTATTGAGCTACTAGCTCCCTGATACATGTCGTTGCCAATGACGCAGCATCACTCGACGTGCCTTGCGTATTTACGTACCCCGTGTGTAGCTATACGCAACCATGGACAACTGCACAATCACATACGGCTGGTATTACCACTTGTTTACTACAGATGATCACGCATGAACTCGGCAGGCACCGGCACCTGATGGGATTCATCCCAAGGGCGGTTCCATCCGCCGAGGGTTAGTAATTGATCTACCACATGGGCGGTGAAACCCCATAGAAAAGTGCCGTCGATTCTCCAAGCTGGGCCGGTAAAGCCGCTGGGGTGTAACGCCGTCACCCGATAATTTGGGTCAACTAACAGCGAGACCGGCCAACGGTAGACGGCAGCCACCTCCGCTAAATTAACGCTGAGTGAATCATTCCCCGACCACCAAGCGACCATCGGCACCACTGCAAACCGAGAAACTCTAACTTGAGTAGCAGGCAGCCGCCCTAGCATATGCACTCGTTCCGCAGTTAATCCCACTTCCTCAAAAGTCTCTCTGAGTGCCGTACCTGACGGGTCGTAATCGGCGGTATCCCGTGCGCCACCCGGAAATGAAATCTGGCCGGGATGCTTACGCAGTTCGGCAGCTCGCGCAGTAAATAGAATATCCGGATCGGCGGCATCAGAAAACAGCGCACATACCGCCGCCCAGTGCTGCGCCTCACCAGCAACACTCGCATTTTCCGTGATACGTGGTAATGGCGTTTCTAAACAAGCGGACAAAACGCTCAAAACCGCTGGAACGTCACTGTTGGCACGCCAGGTATTCTCCTTCGACGTGCCGTTTTCTGCATTAGTTCCCCATGTATCCATCATCGCATCACCAATTCTTGAACTTTCAATAAAATCTTACGGGCTACTCTCCCGCACCTACTAGCCCTCTCCCACTTTTTAACCTCACCTATCATCGCCTGCAACTAGCCCCGTAAATATTTCATCATCGCATCACCATTTTTTTGAACTTTCAGCGTTCAGTCTCGCCCGCTTTCAAAACTGGGGCACAGTTCAGCTACCACACAAACTTCGCAAGCAGCACGTCTGGCAAAGCAACACCTCCGACCGTGCCAGATGAGTACATCTGACACTTTTGTCCACTCGGCCTCCGGAAACAACGCATTGAGATCTGTTTCCACTTTCAGCGGATCGGTTTCGCGCGTCAACCCTAACCGCATCGAAAGCCGCAACACATGCGTATCGCTGGTAATCCCAGGAACACCAAAAGCGTGCCCTAACACCACGTTCGCTGTTTTGCGCCCCACTCCCGGTAGTTTGACGAGTTCGGCCACCGTATGCGGCACTTGCCCTTGATAGTGTGCCGCCAGTAACTGCGCAATGCCAATTATGGAGCGTGTTTTCTGCCGAAAAAACCCGGTTGCTTTAATGATCTGCTCAACAATTTCCGGGTCAGCGACGGCCAACGCAGCGGCAGTGGGGTAATGCGCGAACAGTGGCGGCGTCACCAGATTCACCCCTTTGTCGGTGGATTGCGCGCTCAACACAGTGGCGATCAATAGTTGAAACGCATCTGCATAATTAAGTTCGCAATCGGCATCCGGGTACGTCGCTAACAAAACTTGGTACAACTGCCAAGCGCGTTCCCGCTTCGCTTTCATTGATTCACACACCACAACGATTCTAGCTACCAAACTCGGCAGCCATCGTACGGCGTAACCCGTCAGCAATGGTGAAAGGACGCACGAAACCGGTGGCTTCCAACGCGGTGGTGTCCACCACGGTACTAGCAGCGAACTTCTCCACTCGAACCGCCGAGATTGACAGTTCACGATGCGCTAGCTTAGCAACCACATCGCAGCAACGTCCTCCCAACAATCCTAGCCAGAGCGGAATATGGCACGCCATCTTTGGGGTACGCCCCAGCAATTTCAGCAACAGCGCCACCAACTCGTTGGTGTTCAAATCCGGTTTGTCCGCGTAGTTCAGCAGCCGATACCCTTCACCCAACTCCAATAGTTGAGCTAAGAACTCCACCACATTGCCAACGTACGCCATAGACTTGCGGTTGCGCCCATCTCCGATCATCAGAAAGCGACCCGAGCGTATCTGATTAGCTAAGGTATACACATTGCCCCGGTTGTGTTCCCCGAAGATAACGGACGGTCGAATAATCTGCAGCGTGCGCCCTGGCTGGGCGGCGTACCATCTGCGATATTCCTCCTCGGCGGCAAGTTTGCTACGCGAATAGGCGTTGAATGGGTCTGTCGAATCGGTTTCCCGTGAGGGCGGTTTGTTCAGCCCATAGACCGACACGCTGGAAGTGAACACAATACGTCGAATATCGTTACGTTCCGCCACCTGCGCTGTGCGAGTAGCACCGTCAACGTTAGTGGTGTGGTACAACTCCACTGGTTTCACATCATCACGGTGGGCGGCAGCTAGATTGATAATTGCATCGTAGCCGACTGCAGCCGCAGCATACGGTTCCAGTTCGCGCACATCTCCCAGCACCGTGATCTCAGCCAGTTCGGGGTTCATCACTAGGTCGTAAACTCGCACCTCATGCCCACGCTCTCGTAACAACGCCACCAGTCGCGCCCCAATGAAGCCGCTTCCGCCTGCTACCAGTACCTTCACGGTTTACCTCCTACTGCAAGGTTATTTTACTTGCAATCAGGTATTCTCATTGAGAAGTTACCAACACAGCGAACTTTCGCCAACCCGACGTTGTTACTTCGTGCGACGATTCTGCGCAAGTCTTGTTGTAAGGTCAATCTCACAAAAGACACCACCAATTTGTTACCACTGACCGGCAACAAGGTAGTCTCTTAAAACTACACGGAAACTAATTAAACGAATACGAATTAGCCATACCCCACTGCCTGAACAGCGAACCAAGGGAACCATTCCCCGGTGACAACGCATTTTAACCTGTTCCTATGAGGAGGACGCAGATGATCACGGTGCTGCTAGGTACCTACAACGGCGCGCGCTTTCTCAGCGAACAACTCGATTCGCTACTCGCGCAGACCATACCCCCAGATCGCATCATCGTGTCGGACGACAACTCTACCGACACCACTTGGGACATCCTAGAACAGTACGCAAATGCGCATTCGAGCATCACTACCCGACACCACCAGAGCGTAAAACCCCTTTCACCGCATGACGGCACTGTAAACACTCCGCCGCTACCGGCAGCGGCACGCAACTTTCTTGATTTGATGGTCGCCGAACGCGACGACTATCTGCTACTTTGCGACCAGGACGATAAATGGCACCCGAACAAAATCGCCGTCACTTTAGCTAAACTGCGTGAAATGGAAGCTCGGTATGGTTTAGCTACCCCTTGCCTGACTCACACCGATCTTAACGTAGTTGACTCGACGTTGCGGCAACTCAACCCGTCTTTTCGACAGGCGATGAACGCCGACTGGTCCCGCACTACCCTGCGCGACCAAGTGGTGCAGAACACCGCCACCGGGTGCACCATCATGTATAACCGAGCTTTGGCGAACTTGCTCACCGAGGTTCCGCGCTACACCGTGATGCATGACTGGTGGCTGCCGCTGGTAGCTTGCGCTTTTGGACACATGGAACCATTATTCGATTCCACTATCGATTATCGGCAACACGATGAAAACGTGATCGGAGCTAAGAATATCCGCTCGCTCAGTTATCAAATCTCGCGCGCTCTTGACCTTACCGCCGTGCGCCACGCGGTGCGCATCACTTACCCTCAGGCTGGCGAACTGCTGCGCATATATGGGGCACAACTCAGCGCTACCGATGTCGCGCTGCTGGCCAACTATACTCGCATCCCTAGCAGCGATAAGTTGACCCGCATCGCCACCGTAGTACGAGAAGGATTCTGGAAAGCAGGTTTAGCGCGTAACATCGCTTACTTATTGGTGCTTTGACCAGTTTTCGTCAACACCGCGCTGCGTTCAAATGTAATCGCGTTGCAGTATAGGGAAGTGCCGCATCTGCGGACAAGTTGCCGAGATGTTATATCGCGTTCCGCACGCGGCCTTGGGGAATGAGCGTCTAGACTGACTAAGTTGGATGCTTGAAAAGAGGCAGCATGAGTGAACCTTACACAGTGCTGATGTCCGCCTACTTAAAAACCACCCCCCAACAGCTACGCGCCGCTATCGATTCCATGACCGCCCAGACGGTACCACCAGCGCAGATAGTGTTAGTGCTGGACGGGCCGGTACGTGCCGATCTGGAACAGTACGTGTCTGAGTTAGCGCAATCGAAGTTTCTTGAACTGTTGCGATTGCCCCGCAACGTGGGCACCGGAATGGCTAAAGCGGCTGGTATCGCGCACTGCACACATGAGTTCATCGCTCATATGGATACCGATGACGTATCACTACCAGATCGTTGTGAAGCGCAGCTAGCCGCATTCGCCGCCGAACCTGAACTATCAGCGGTCGGCGGGCTGATTCAAGAGATTTTCACCGACGGTCGTAAGGCGGCGGTGCGCGACGTACCGGAGACACCACATCAGATCGCCCGATATGCCCGCTGGCGTAATCCGTTTAATCATCAAAGCGTGATGTACCGCAAATCCGCCGTGTTGGCCGCTGGAAACTATCAACACATGCTGTACTTCGAGGACTACTGGCTATGGCTCAGGATGCTGGCTGCTAAGCAACGGTTCCGCAACCTCAAGCAGGTGCTGGTGTACGTCGAAGCCGATGGAGTGAATGAACGGCGCGGCGGGTACCAATATGTGCGCGCTATCTGGCGGTTCTTGTGGGCGGCTCGTAATCTCGGTGTCATGAACTGGCCACAGTGGTTGTTCAATGTTGTTCAGCGCTCGTTAGTGGCCATAGCTCCGCAGGAGATACGCGCTAGGTTCTACTCGCTAGTGTTACGCAATGATGCGCGTTGAGCGTAGCAACCAGCATTGTTGAAGTGACGAACGGCGACTAAGCCAGACGAAAGGCATCCGCTTTCTCCGGCGGAGAATAGTAAAAACGCCTGCGGCTACCCGCTATTGACCTTTAGCCGCATAGTTGGCTTCGACGGCAGCTTTCTGAGGACGCCACCACTGTTCGTTCGCGCGATACCACTCAATAGTATTAGCTAGCCCCGATTTGAAATCACGAAACATCGGTTCCCAACCAGTTTCTGCACGCAGTTTGCTGGCATCGATGGCGTAGCGTCTATCGTGGCCTGGACGGTCGCTGACATGCTCGTAATCGGATGGGTGATGACCCATCAACTCTAAAATCACCTCCACTACTTCCCGGTTGTTTAGCTCACAGTCAGCACCGATAAGATACGTTTCTCCGATGCGTCCTTTGTCGATAATTGCCCAGATGCCACGATTGTGATCTTGTACATGAATCCAATCCCGTATGTTCGTTCCAGCACCATATAGTTTCGGTTTCACGCCGTCGATTAGGTTAGTAATCTGGCGCGGAATGAACTTCTCAATGTGCTGATACGCCCCGTAGTTGTTGGAACAGTTACTAATGGTGGCAGCGATACCAAAACTACGCACCCAAGCGCGCACCAACAGATCGGAACCAGCCTTAGTGGAGGAGTAAGGGGAGGAGGGGTTATACGCAGTGTTGGGGGTAAACTTCGCCGGGTCGTCCAACGCTAGGTCACCGTACACCTCATCAGTGGAGATGTGGTGATACCGCACGCCGTAGCGTCGCACTGCTTCCAGCAGTGTGAACGTACCAACCAAATTGCTGTGCACAAAGGGGCTGGGATCGTTAAGCGAGTTATCGTTGTGGCTCTCGGCGGCAAAATGCACTACGACATCTGCCGCCGCCACTAGCGGGTTCACTACTGCTGCGTCCGCAACGTCGCCCACCACCAAGTTGATACGATCCGCCACATCTGCAAGGGACATCAAGTTACCGGCATACGTCAGCTTGTCCAGTACACTCACCTCCACATCTGGCCGTTCTGCAAGGGTGAAATGCACAAAATTGGTGCCGATAAAACCGGCACCTCCGGTAACTAGCATCTTCATGCGTGTCATTCTTTCATATCGGTCATTTAAGAAACATATCCCGTGTTCACTTTAGAGCGGTTTAAGCACTCTAAAAGAATCACTAACGCACGCTCTAAACTTAAACAGTGAGCACCTCGCATACAACGAAACTAGTAATCATCCCAGCCTGGAACGAAGCCGCCACCCTACCCGCCGTAATCTCCGAAATACGCAGCGCAGCACCGCAGTGGCACATCTTAGTAGTAAATGACTGTTCCGCCGACGAAACCTCCCAACTCGCCCACGCCGCCGCCGTAACAGTACTCGACCTACCACTCAACCTAGGGGTAGGCGGAGCAGTGCGAACCGGATACCACTACGCTCACAAAAACGGCTACGAACACGTCATACAACTGGATGCCGACGGCCAACATGACCCAAACGAAATCCACACACTATTCGCACACGCCACCAAAACTAACGCCGACATCGTAATCGGAGCACGCTTCGCCGGCGTTGGCGATTACGCCATACAAGGGCCGCGCAAATATGCTATGAAACTACTAGCCGCCGTGGTGAGCCGCATCACCCACACCAAACTCACCGACACCACCTCCGGATTTCGGCTAATAAACCGGCGCGCGCTCGCCATATGGGCTAATAACTACCCTGCCGAATATCTAGGCGACACCATCGGAGCACTAATAATCGCTCACCAAGCCGGATTACATATATCCCAAGTGCCGGTGGCAATGCGCTCCCGGGCGGGGGGAGTGCCATCACACAATGCGCTGGAATCCGCTATATTTTTACTTCGCGCGTTTTTAGCGCTTATCGCCGCCCTGCCAAATCTGGCATCAAAAACACCCCAATTGGAGACAACATGAGTGGCTATTGGTTCGCAGTAACACTTTGCATCATCTTCCTCTGCGTAACGTTTCACCTGCTGCGCACTAAACGGCTCAAAGAAAAATACGCAATACTATGGATATTCGTAGCACTAGGCACCAGCGTCATCGCAGCTTTCCCCAAACTAGCGCTATACATCTCCCACCTAGTCGGAGTGCAACTACCCGCCAATCTGCTGTTCGCCACCACCATCTTCTTCTTGCTGGTGGTTTGTGTGCAGTTGTCGTCCGCCGTGTCCAACTTGGAGGAAAACGTGCGCACTCTCGCTGAGGAGTTGGCGCTGACCAGTGCGGAACTGCACAGTTTTCCGACTCCAAACCAGGAACAACCCGAGCAGCAAGACAAAACCGAGTGACGAGATTCCCCAGGTGAGCAGGGGGCTAGGTGCATCAGGTCGCCACCACTGCGGAGCGGCATTGATATTAAGCGGCGCGCCTGCTGCAAGCCCCACAGTGTGACGGCGAATAAGGTTGTACAGCGTGAGCGCATGAGCCACACCCAACCCCGCCCAGATGAGTACATCTTGCGTTAGCGACATCTGCAACATACCTTGACGATCTGGACGCATGAGCAACACCGCGAACAGTACCGGCAGTAGTGGCAGTATGTAGCGCACCTGCACCCCGCCGTCAGCCCAATAGGTTAGCCCTGCTTGCATCACTGCCAACGGCAGCACAATCATTGCAGCGAGCAGTGCTGCCGCCGCCAAGTTTTTACGCCACGCGGTATAACGCAAACCAGCGAACAGCAACCCAAACGCGATAAACGTTGCCGGCATCCACACAAATGAGGGCGTTGCAGTATCCAGCCAACCAAGCGGAGCTGACCACAGCGTCACCCACCAGGCAGGCCAATTCAACAGATTCCAACCCAGTACGCCTAGTGGGTTGCGTCCGTCAGAGTTATAAAGCCCGCTGGCCAGCGCTGATGTCTGCGAACCGCTCAAGTAAGCGATCAAGCCGATGAGTATTGCTACCCCCATAGCACCCAACAGTAACCAGTTGAAGCTGCGACGACCACCGATTTTTGACGCACTGATCTTGTCCGAGTCCGAAACCCGATGTGCCGCCAACTCTGGCCAATGCAAGAATCCGGCGATCCCGGTTACTAACACGATGTACGCCCCAGCATCCGAACGAGCGGTAGCTGCCAGCACTGCCCCCAGTAGCCCAACACCCGCCAACGCCCGTTGCCGCCAAGGTTCGGAAACGTTGGCGGCTCCATGCCACGCCAACCAACAACTGCTCACCCCGACGATGGCCCACCCGGAAGGGTTGTTGGATGGTATCAAAAACACGCTTAATGGAATCGCCGAAGCGGCTAGGCAGTACCCCATCAGACGACGCGCTCCGAACGGAAGTAGCCAAAACAAAACACCCCAAACGATTATGGCGATGCAAACGTTCACCCAACGGGTAGCGAGCACCGTAGCGTCAGCAGTATCACCTGCAAACAGGTGTAGAAAATCGTAGTAACCGCCCGGATATTCCCCATTGTCGATATGGTGGTAAGGAATCAGCTTGGTATCACTCAAACCCAGTTGACAAGCAGCGCTTAACTCGGGATGGTAGGCGTTGCAAGCAGCGGACACCAAAGATTCTGGAGCCAACACTCCGATGTTACCGTTGGCATCAGTGCCGATCACTTCACAGTGCTCCCCGAGTGGGGTAGGGCACCAGATGCTCGCTAGGTGATAGTTATCGTCAGGCGATGAGCCGTTCGGTGAGCCGATCACCCATCCAAACGCGCTCATCACAGCGGCAAGCAACGCAAGACCCAACACGAACCAACGCTTGGTTCCAACTAATAGCTTCACCTAGCCACCATACCTATCACCTTGCCTTGCACACCAGTTGAACTCCGACATAGCGCAACTATTAACCGCAAGATAACCGATAAGCTTCTCTTGATCGTTTCATCGCACAACGCGGTATCAAGAGCACATGCATTTATTAGGAGTGCGGCTGCCCGGCTGTTTTGACCCTTTGAAACTCACCGCAGTAGAAAACTTAAGGAGAATCAATGTACTATTCAACAACATTTTCCTCACCAGTTGGTTTACTCACTCTCGCTTGCGATGGTAAGCAACTTATCGGTTTGTGGCTGAGCGGACAAAAGTACCACGGCGGCTGCGTTGACCAACCACTGCACAAAAAAGATGACTTAGCAGTTTTCAACGCTACGAAAGAATGGTTAAACAACTATTTTTCCGGGGAAAAACCCGCCATTTCCGAGTTGCCTTTAGCTCCCATTGGAGGAGAGTTTCGCCAAACCGTATGGGATTTGCTGCGTGAAATCCCATACGGCGAGGTTACCAGCTACGGCACTATCGCAAAGAAAGTGGCTACAAAATTACACCGACAGCATATGTCCGCTCAAGCGGTAGGCGGCGCTGTCGGTCATAACCCCATCTCTATAGTTATCCCCTGCCACCGGGTTGTCGGCTCCAACGGTAGCTTGACGGGCTACGCAAGCGGTCTCGCTATGAAACAAAAACTACTTGAACTGGAAGGTGTCGATATGTCGTTGCTGTTTACGCCACATAAAGGCACCGCGCTCTAACGTCGTTAGGAAAATGTCAGCGTGGCATCCGAATACACCGGCCCAGTGCTGCGCTGCCCAGTTGTGACGCGCAGCGGCAGTTCGCGGACTCGCCCGTCCAACTGCACTCCGTTGGCATCATAGACGAACACGCTCAACAGATAATCACCTGATGGCAAACGGTTGTCAGGCAGTTCAAGGCTGAACCGCGCGTGTTCCGTGCACGGCAATGTCTGTGCCAAGTTGGCTTCGGAATCCACCTGAATAAAGTGCATACCTAAAGAGTTCTCCACGCGCACCAGCAGTTTCCAACCAGGTACCGGGTGAGCAAACTCAAGTTGTCCGCCGATGACGATTGCATCGCCGGTGTTCAGTTCAATTTGAGTTTCAGGGGCGAGCGTGCCGTCCCCAAACCAGAGATCAACAATCTTGGCATCATAGGTAGAGTGTGCCCGTGATGCCGCTTCGGCATCAGCTTCAATCATCGTCTGATAGTGATCTTGTAGTTCACTAAGCGCCAACTCCGGGCTACCGTCGAGTTTCACCCGGCCATGATCTAGCACCACTGCCCGGTCGCACACCTGTAACACTTGCGCGGCGGAATGGCTTACCAACACAATGGTGCGCCCTTCCTGCTGGAATTGATGAATCTTCTCCATGCACTTCACCTGGAAAGGTTCATCGCCGACAGCAAGCACTTCATCCACTAACAACACGTCTGGGTCAACATGCACGGCCACCGCAAAAGCCAGCCGGACATACATGCCAGACGAATAGAACTTCACCTGAGTATCGATGAACTCGGAGATGCCGGAAAACTCGACAATGGAGTCGAGATAACTTTGGGTGACGGTTTTCGACAATCCGAGAATCGCCGCATTCAAAAATACGTTCTCTCGACCAGTTAAGTCTTGATGAAAGCCGGCACCTAGTTCTATCATCGCGGCGAGCCGCCCGCGAACCTGCACTTTGCCCCCGTTAGGAACGAGAATGCCGCCGATGACTTTCAACATAGTTGATTTTCCAGAACCGTTTGGCCCGACAAGCCCTAACGATTCCCCGGCGTTTATAGACAAATCAACATGGTCGAGCGCTCGAAACTCTTCGTCATGGTGGCGGCGCACCAGCGCATTTATGAGTGAGTCTTTTAGTGACTTCTGGGTGCGAACAGTGAAAATCTTCGAAACGTCGCTGAGCCGGACAACTTCAATTCCCATCAGACCTCCTGCGCAAAATTGGCCTGTAACCGAGAGAAAAGTCGCTGCGCTAAGAACAACGCCACCACTCCGACGAACAACGCCACCAGCATTCGCGGCCCGAGATTATCGGGGAAGTAGAGCGCATCATTGCCGCCCCAAACAGCCTTTTGCACACCGAGCACCGCCATAGTTATCGGGTTAGCGAGATAAACTTCTTGCAAAAATGCGCCGATTTTGCTGCTTACCATAGCCCAGGAATACACCACCGGCAACGCCCAGAACCCGATCATCAGACCGACTTCCACAATATAACCAACATCACGAAAATAAACGTTGAGCGCGCTTGCCAGCAGAGCTACCGCTACCGCCCACACCAAAACCACCATGATTGACAGCGGCAGATGTATCACTAGCGAGCGCCAAGTGAGCGACCCGGTAAAGACCCCCACCAACAGCGCCAATCCGATCTGAATACTGAAATTCAGCAGTGCCGGACCGATACCCGCCAACGGAAACACTTCTCGGGGTAGTTGAATCTTTTTGATGATTGCGGCATTGGAGATAACAGAAACCGTCGCCGTCTGCACAATCTCAGAAAACAACCCCCAAATGGTCAATCCAGAAAAAATGAACAATCCGAAACCGGGGATTCCTTTTGACGCACCTAGGAAATAACCGACAGCAACGTAGTAAACGCAGAGCATCACTAATGGCCGAATAAAGCTCCACAACATGCCGAGCGCAGAACCCTTGTAGCGAGCTTTGATCTCGCGCAACATCAACTGAGAAAGTAGTTCATGGTGCGTCCAGATATTTGCCCAATCGCGTAGCGCACCCCGAAAAAATCCTCCCGGCGGATTCATATCCACCAGCGGCAATGCAGCTAGTCGAGCGGTGCGCGTCTGCGCTATTGCCATATGATTTCCCGTTCTTTAAGATAACTTGCTGAGTAGCAGAAGTGGCATATCCAGCATATGATTATAGGTTCAAGAGCGCAACAATTGAATACACTAAACCCAACCCGAACAAAATGCCGGTAGCTAACCGGAGTATGTTATTTGATGTTCTTAGCTTTAAGTGTTGCGTTACTCCGTCTATGACAAGGGGCGACAACAACGCCAATAATATATACCAGTTAAGGTGTCCCCCTGCGAAAAATGCCGACAACGCCAGCAGGGATAGCAGTTCACCTAGCAGTATCCCAGTGCATCTAGCACATACTGGAAATTGATAACCGTGGAGGGAGAAACTTCTTTCCGTTATTTGATGGCAACCAGTCCAACTCCCTACCTTCATTAACTTAACCCAAAGTTCATCCATTAAATCTTCTACCGCAGTCATTGCACACAAAAAAACATCTTTGGTTTTTTGGTTTTCCCATCCCGCATAACCCACATAGCAGCCCGATTGGGCCTAAAAGTATGGCTCCGCAGATGCCTTTCCCAGCATCAAATCCTTGCGTTTCCGTTGTACTCATCGCTGAACAGTTTTCGCCTTGACATCCCGGACATCTCATAGCGTTTGTTCCCCTTTTCACACTTAATGCGGTTTGTTTGTATACCCGGACACTTTTTCCGCCGCATGAAAGTGCAACTCGCTACGCTGCCCTTGTCACACAGACATTACAATCTGTGCGGGCAACCCTAACCTTATCACTGTCGCGACTAGCTTCTTTGGCGAGCCGGTTTCAATTTGGAAGTGCAACGGTGGTGTGTTGGTTTGATTGTAGTTGTTGTTGGAATGTTTCGGTGGGTGTTGCCCAGTTGAGGCATTTGAGGGGTCTGTTGTTGATTTCGTT
>JAIRZI010000058.1 GCA_031267295.1 Propionibacteriaceae bacterium
TGCTGAGTTCGGCGCTCAGTTTCGTTCTTAAGTAAGCGTGACTACCCAATTCCATCAGTGCATCCTTAAAGAAAACGCTGATTTTCTCTGCACGGCCTATGGAACGATGGATCGGGCGATCTTCTTCTGCTTGTGTCTTGTAATGGATGTCCAGTCCACCCACAAGACATAAGCAGAAGAATCTCATCCCGCCTTATCGCCTCAGTGACGTACACCGAGAAAATCAGTGCTTCCTTAAATGCAATCTGAACTCAAATCGATACTTACGCGAAACAAAGTTGCGTCCGGCGATGTTAATAACCGTCAACTACACTCCGCTACATATTTCCACATACGAACTGTCGCACCGGTACTCGGCGATTTTCTGCTAGGAGAACGCGGAAACCTTAAACGTGCGGATAGCATGTATCCATGAGTGATTACACAGCTTTCCGCACTCGGCGCGAAGCCGCGTTGCTCGCACCGTTCGGCCCTGCGGCGTTGGTCGCTACCCAGTGGGTGAGTGAAATTGCAGAACCACTAGAGCAAGTTAGCGGAACTTGGTGTGCCGTTAACGGAACGGTGGTCGCTCAAGGTATTGATCCGGCAGAAATCACTTCGATTGACGATGGCGTGCTCTGGCGGGATAGTGACTTAGTGTTCGCACCCGACACGGCTGTGATTTGGCGCGCTAAACAACTGCTTGCTATTGAACGTTATGGAACATACGGGCTGCGTATCTTCGATCCGGAAGCTCCGGGACGGAAATCGTTACGGGGAGTTGACGTATACCCTTATGATCCTAAATGGGTTGTGGAAGCCGAGTTTGCACTCGTCGAAGCCACCGCAGTTGAGATCGATTTAGTGAACGGTATGCGTGTGCCGGGGAACGTCACAGCTACCTGCACTTTCCAATTGGATGCTCAAACGGTTACCATGCAACTTGATTCTCCGCCCGGCGAACCGACGGTAGTCTCGTTTCTAGATAAAGCTGCCAGTGAAGCCGGAGCGCCGCTGCGTTTCCTACCCATCAGGTGGCCGGAGGGCAATGTTGGCAAAACAACCCTGGATTTCAATTACGTCACTTTGCCGCCGTGCTCATTCTCGCCACATTTCATGTGCCCGTTACCGCTAGCCGCTAACCGGTTACCATTTGCCGTAACCGCAGGGGAGCGCTCCTTGCTTCGGATGTAATTCGGGCGGTTACGTTTGTTGCGCAGACCGACGCTCTTTTCACTGTCAAGACGGTTGAACCGCAGTGAAGTTTTACAACGTCTTTGGCGCACCTTTTTCAGGCAAAATGCGAGCCAAAAACACTAACCCGATCATCGCCAATCCGGGTATCAACATAGCGTGCTGCACCCCAAGCCAAGTTACTAACGCTCCGAGCGCCGCCGGGCCAATCAAAAATACGGCGTAGCCGAAAGTCACCACAGTGGCTAACCCACGTCCGCCACCAGTATGGCCTGCGAGTGCGTAAACCTGCGGGGCGACCACCCCCATTCCCAACCCGACCAACGCCCAAGCGGCCACTAGCAACCCAAATCTTTGAGTGAAAACTGTACCGAGATACCCGATGATCGTTAGCACAGCACCAGTGCGCACCACTAGCCTGGGGCCAAATTTGGCGACGATGAAATCTCCAGTGAGCCGGATCACAGTTATAGCGGAAGCTAGCGCAGTAACGGCAAGCGCACCTTGAGTTGGTGCCACCGCAGCAACGGTGGTCACCTGAATACCCGACCAGTCGAACGCCGAACCTTCACCGAGACCAAACGCCAACGCCATTAACCCCAACAGGTAAATAGCTGGGGGTAGTTTCTTTTTGGCACCGTCGGCGTTCACCTGCTTCACTGGTGTGGTATCTGGGGTTATGCGGTAGGCGACGTATGCGGTTAGCAACCCTACTGCCGTCACTCCAAGCAACACTGAGCGCAGTACATACTGACTCGATAGCGTTGTGAGCGCAGCAGCCGCCGCCAATGAAGCCGAACCAACCAGATTTCCCGCAGACCACAACCCATGAAAGAAACTCATAATGCCCCGGTTACGGGCATGTTCCACTTGCACGCCAATAGCGTTCATGCTCACATCCAGCGCACCGTTGCCTAAACCAAGTAAAGCCGTGCCGAGTAACGCTATCTGGTAGTTAGGCGCTAGCGCCAAAATGGCGGCTCCGGTCGCTAAAGGGGCGATTCCCCCGAGCGAAAACAACCGGGCACCGAACCGATCAGAGAGCCGTCCACACACCTGCATGGCGATGACGGCCATCACTCCAGACATGATGAGCAACCCTGACACTTGGAACGCCGACAAAACAAACACTTCTTTGAAAGTAGCCAACGATCCGGCGAACGCGCCCATAGTGAGACCGTTGTATGCAAACAACAACATAGTAGCCAGCACCGCAGTGCGGCTATCGAGCCGCACTACGCCCGACTCAGCAGTAGCGTCAACCGGACGGCAGCAAGTACGAGTCAAGTTAGTGTTCCATTTCCATCTCAGGTATTTAATTTAAGGCGCAGAGTGTTTATTGAAAGTCGCGCGGGGATTAGCACAACAGAGACAGGCCAAATTAGCATTTCCATTTCGTATCAGTTATCGGTTGCGCGAGTGTGGACTACCATTTATGTGCTGCGGTGCGGCCACGCGCCAGTAACGGTGCCATCCAGTTTTCGACAGCATCAGGTTCACGCGGTAGCGCGCTCGAAAGAACCTCGCAACCAGTTTCGGTGATCAAAATATCATCCTCAATGCGCACACCTATGCCACGTAGTTCCGGTGGCACCAACAGGTCGGTGGATTTGAAGTAGATACCAGGTTCTACAGTGAGCACCATACCTGGTTGCAGCGGCCCTTGTTTGTACTGTTCCCGCAACGCATGGGCGCAGTCGTGGACATCCATCCCGAGGTGATGTGAGGTGCCATGCACCATCCAGCGTCGCCATTGCCCACCCTCTTCGGTGATAGCTTCGGTGGCACCCATCGGCAGTAAACCCCATTGTTCTAGGTAATACGCAATCACAGCGGTCGCCGTTTTGTGAATATCATCGAAAGTGACACCCGGTTTAGCGGCGGCAATACCGGCTTGTTGGGCGGCCAGCACCGCTTCATACACTTTACGTTGCGCCGGAGTGAACTTACCGTTCACCGGGAGAGTGCGAGTGATGTCTGCGGTGAACAGCGAGTCGAGTTCCACTCCAGCATCCAACAAAATTAGATCGCCCTCTTTGAGGTCGCCGTCATTGCGAATCCAGTGCAACGTATTGGCATGATCGCCGGATGCGGCGATAGTGTCATAACCTACCGCGTTGCCAAGATGGCGCGCATGCAACCCAAACACACCTTCCACCCAGCGTTCGCCGCGACCATTCAACACCGCATTCGGAAAATCTGTGACGACGGCTGCAAACCCACGCGCAGTGGCTGCGCAAGCTTCCCGCATCTGTTGCGCTTCGTAATCGTCTTTGATGAGACGCAGTTCGCTGGTGGCGATACGCAACTGCTCATCCAGCCCCTCGGCGATAGATTCGCGCAGTGCATCAACCATGACGGTGATGTCGGGGTCGGCGTCGCGAACAACTCGCATAGTGATGGTGTCAGCATGTACCCGTAGCGCGTTATCGAAGTGGGAGATGTCTTGCGTTGGCAACCCAGTTAAAGCGCTCATCTCCGTTAAAGATTCCCGTTGACCAACCCACATTTCGCCGTAGCGGGAATCAGCATAAAACTCGGAATCGGTGCGCGCAACACGCGGATGGAAGTACAAAGTAGCAGCATGGCCAGTGCTATTCGGTTCCAGCACTAACACCGCATCTGGTTCACGATCAGTTCCCAAACCGGTTAAATGTGCGAAAGTCGTGTGCGGCCGGTAACGAAAATCGGTATCGTTGGCGCGCACTTTCATACCGCCGGCAGGAATCACCAGCCGATCACCGGGAAACAATTTAGAAAGTGCGTTACGGCGCGCCGCAGCCCATTTGGCGTTTTCAAGCTGCGCTGGCAGTTGATCACTATAGGGCTGCCAATCAGCGGTGACGAACTTTTGAAAAGCCGGAGAGTAATAGGACACCCGGTTAGTTGACTTGACCTGCTTCTCGCTCATTGCACTATCCTAACTGTGTTATGAGCGGGATGTGTGTTTGGACTCGGTAGAGTGGAACTTGTCTATTTGAGTAGGGAAAGTCGTTAGTCGAGCCTTATTATCCCAGGAGGAGCAATGGCCGGTAGGTCAACTGAACGTATTCCGGTGGTGTTCTTTTTTGGCGGAGTATCCAGTGAGCATGAAATTTCTTGTCTCACGGCCGCCGGGGTGTTGCAGGCACTCGACGTGACCCGTTTTGAACCATATGGGGTGGGGATAGACAAAAAAGGTAACTGGCACCGCTACCACATCGCCGATATGCGTGCGTTGCGTAGCGTTGCCGGACAGTTTCCAATAGTGGACGTGAGCAAGCCGACGGCGTTGCTGCTGCGGGAGGGTGACACTACTTATTTGGCGACGCTCACCGATAACGTCCTCACCGACAAAGTGGCAGTGCGAGTGGCTTTCCCACTGCTACACGGCCCTTTCGGCGAAGACGGTACAATTCAGGGGCTTTTTGAGATGCAGGGGTTGCGCTATGTCGGAGCTGGAGTGGCAGCCAGCGCCATCGGCATGGATAAACATTTTATGAAAGTTGCTTGTCAAGCAGGTGGATTGAACGTAGCGCCCTACGTCACTTTTCGGAAACAGGAGTGGGATGCCGACAGCGAGCATTGGATTGCTGAAATGGAGACGCTCGGCTATCCGTTATATGTGAAACCGGCACGCGGCGGGTCGTCTGCTGGTATCAGCCGGGTAGCAGCCCGTAGTGAGTTGAGTGCCGCCGTCAAGACCGCTGCCGAATATGACCCAAAACTGGTAGCGGAGCAGGCGATCATCGAAGCTCGTGAGATTGAATGCTCCGTCATGGGGCCGAAACCGGGTGGGAACGGTGCGGCGCGCACTGCGCGTCCCGGCGAGATCATCATGCACACCAAGAACGGTTTTTACGATTATGAAGCCAAATATATCTCTAATAGCCAAGCTGAATTGCGAATCCCGGCAGATCTGCCCGCGACGGTTGCGGATGCAGTGCGCGCGGCGTGCGTGCGAGCGTTCACCGCAGTCGGAGCCGAAGGGCTTTCCCGAGTGGATATCTTCGTAACGCCTGACGGGCAGGTGATACTCAATGAGATCAACACCATGCCCGGTTTCACCGAAATCTCAATGTTCCCGCAGCTATGGGTACATTCCGGCATTGAATACACTGCTTTGATTTCCGATCTGATAGATCAGGCGTTAGCACGTCCGATAGGTTTACGCTGAGTTACTTCGGGATACATGATGATCCGTGTACTGCATGTGAAACGTTTGAATTAAGCGGGAAACTTAGGTGTTATCAATAAAAGCAGACATGCAATCCGCCCGCGAAGTATTAAAGATGGCTCGAGTTTTTCCGCTTTTGGATGTTTTTGAAGTTGGATACGGGTTTGGTTAGGTATTTCGTTGTTACTTCGAGGTGGTTTCCTGCACTAAAGTGGAATATCGTATCTGAGATTAATGACAAAATTGTGCGCCTTTTGAGTTTCTCTGTCATTGTGTGGAGTGTAGGGTAGCGCGGCGCAGTAACGCGCAGTAGCGTATTGCGTTTCCCCGTCATTGTGGGGAGTGTAGGGCGGCGCGGCGCAGTAACGCACGGTAGCGTATTGGGTTTCTCTGTCATTGTGGGGAGTGTAGGGTAGCGCGGCGCAGTAACGCACGGTAGTGTATTGGGTTTCTCCGTCATTGCGAGGAGCGTAAGCGACGAAGCAATCCAGAAAAGGTAACCACCGAACAAAAAAAATGATCTTATTCAGTAAATCCGAATCGGAAAGATTCACATAAACGACACTTAAATGACTGGATTGCTTCGCGCCCTTTTGGTCGCTCGCAGTGACGGACGATAAGTAATCGCGTGCTGTATATCACCACTTTGAATAGCTCTGATTTAAGTCCAAGGTTTACACCACCATGACCACTTCCACACTAAAAAGGAAAAACTCGGGTGATAATCCCTGTTCGTTTATCGCCCTGCCTATAACGCAGTGATAATCAGCAACTGTTTCAGTATTCAATTTCCCTAAACGGTGTGGATTTTCCAGAGTTATTCTTAACAGATACGAACGCCGCATACGGTTTATGCGAAACTAGAAAGCAGTAACTTCGCCTATTAGCGCGGCGTTGACGGTGATGCTGTAACTTCGCCCGCTCAGCAACTGCGGATTGGAAAACACCAAACATTGACTAGATTTAGGGATGGTGAAACTCCAAGTTAGCGCGGCATCCGTCGTGTCAGTTATGGTGATGGTGCTGGCAGCGGCAGCGTCGAAAATCACCCCAATCCAGGCTTGAGTGGCTTGAGTCGGCCCTTCGGCCATACCGGACTCACCCACTGCAAACAGTTTCCCGCCAGTGAGCGTCAAACCAGACGAATCAAGCGCCCCATTACCTTGATTGGTTGGCCCGTACACTGTGGTATCACCGCCGCTGATCGTCATATAGCCGTTAGAATCCAACCCATCACCACCGGCATCCACCGTGAGAGTGCCGCCCGAAATCAGCAACATATACTTTGTGGGGTCTTCGCTGCTTCCCCCAGGCCCGCCGCCCGTACCGCCGGGACGACCTGAGCCACCTGGTCGGTTCGCCGGCGCACCGACTCCCGGAACATCCGGCGCGTCAGAACCATCACCACCGGCGGCATTTAGCGCATCATCAGAGGACACAATGTTGATGACTCCGCCGGCCACTACTACCACCGGTGCTTCCAGACCTTCATAACTGCGGGTGATATTCAGCACACCATCATCCACCAAAACCAACACTTCACCATGCAAGCCATCGTCGCCACAAGCAAGGGTGGCTTGCCCCCCCGAAACTAACACGTCGCTCATCGCGTCCACACAATCGGTACCAGCTTGCGCGATGATCTGAGAACCCGAAATCCACACATATCCCCTAGTGGCATCAGAATCATGCGTGGATTTCATTGCATCACCCGCCGCATCAAGTGTGAGAGTGCCGCCAGCGACCACTAAGTAGTCTTTGCCACGTAGCGCGTCATCACCGGCGCTCACCTTAAGCTGGCCGTCTGCGATCAGCAAACCATCAGTGGAAGCGATACCATCAATCGCACCAGTGACGTTGAGCGCGCCAGTGCCAGTGATGCCAAGGTTAGCCACTGAATGGATGGCGGCATTTGGAGCATCAGCATCCAGTGGGGCATCGCCCAAACCATCTTGGATGCTGTTGGATGAGTTATCCGCTAAATGCAGCACCACTTCGTCACCGCTGGTCACCAGCAACGCTCCCGGAGTATCGGAAATGATAGTGACACCATCCAGAATCAGATTAAAGAGACCATCTTTGCATGACACCACAACCTGTCCTTGCAGAGAGCCGTACAAACGGTAGTCGCCGGGTTGCGTGATGGTAACCACAGTCCCATCGTCATGCACCCCATGTACCAAATCAGCAGCATCGGCCAAATTGACATCAATCACATTCATGCCCGGTTGTCGCAGGGTGAATGGAGTGGCGTTGGCAGCCATCGCCTCCGCTACTGACTCCGGAACAATTAAGCCAGTTGACGTAAGTGTTGGCGGTTGAGTGGAAGCCACGCTGCTTGGGGCGCTACTTGGCGTGTTGCTTGGGGTAGTGCCAATATCGCTGATGTCAGCAACAGCGCATCCCATCAGTAGCAAAAGTGCTGTTCCAACTAGCAACATTGCCGCTAAGGGTTTGCTTATTCGTAGTTCGTCACGTAGTAGCATGGGTATCTCGTCCGTTCATTCGTTGCTGGTTTTTAAGTCAAAGTAGTTACCTGTCGGGGTAGTTCGCGCTCAGTCGTTGTCTGGCAAAGTTAGCGTCCAGCGCGTCCTGTTTGTTCATTCTGTCGCCACCGTTATTGGAGTTTTGTCAATAGGCGGTGCCAGCGGTTTCCGGGGAATCCGTATATGTGAGCTACTCCGGCTGCGAACTTCGACAGAGCTATCGGACGGAACCCGCGCGCCCACAACGCCCGATCAAGTACGGTTGTAGCGCCCAGTGTTTTGGTTTCCACAATGACCGGGGCAGTTATCGTCGAATCGACCACGCTCACCAGCGGGTATCCCGGCTTTCCCAACTTCAAATTGGAATCAATGGTCGCCCGGGAACTGCCCAACAGTAACGTGGAACGGTTATATTGCACCTGTAACACTGTATGAAAGTATTCCAGTGGCGGACTTGTAATGTTCCGCTCATCCAAACAACGCTGTACCGGTTCAGCTAAACCCGTTGCGGCATCGAAAACATCGCAGATCGCACAGTTATTTGGAAGCAGCCAACGATTCTTCTGAGTGCGCCCCCTACTGCCGTTGGTTTTCACCTCTAGGTAGCGAGTATCCGATTCGTATGCTCGCAGCCGTATCTTGAAACGCCGCCGCCGCTTAGTGGCGCTCAACCGGTAACTCAACCAATCGGCGGTGTCAAAATATGTGGTGTGGTAGCGCGTTTGGTAGCGGCCTGCAACGCTCAATACGGCTGCTGTGGTGCCAACTTCTAGTAGCACTTCTTCCAAGACGGCTGTTGGCACCAGATATTTGCGGTCACGTCGGTTTAGCAGTTCCGCAGTGGCGTTTAAGGTCTGCAAGTTTACCGATGGTAGCGAACGGAGTAGTTCAAGCACCGGTGTTGTTGACGGATTATGACTCATCGCTGCGCCAGATATTTCACGTCAATGAGTACGGTATCGTTTACCAGATCAAGCCGGATGGTGCGCGCGTGACACACTTTAGCGTTAAGCAGTTCTTCCAATCGTACGGTGAGTGCGGCTTCGTCGATGATCGCTTGGTCAAGCAGCACCTGCTTGGTGTGATAGCGCCGAAACATTTTGGGGGCATCAACAACGGCCACCACTGCCACTACCAGCGTCATCAACGCCACTGACAGCCAGCCGAGATTTGCACCTAGTCCGCCGATTACCCCTAGTGAAAGGGAAGAAAAGTAATAAGCTACCTCATGTTGCTGCAGTTCCTCCGAGCGCAATCGAATGATCGCTAACACTCCGAACAGCCCCAACCCAAGTCCAGAGTTCAACGCGGCTCCGTGCAACGCGATCGCTACCGCCAACACTGAAATATTCACGCTGATATATGCAAACACCATATCTTTGCGGTGATGCCGTGGAAAATACAGTGCCAACGCTAATACGCTGATGAGCACAATGTCTGCTGCCGGAAGAATATATGTGAACATGGTGCCCCTCTAATCAAGCTTTGATTCGACTACGTTGATTATGTAATCGCAACTTGTGCGGATTCTGTGAGCGCGCTGAGCTGTTTTTTTGAAAATGATGTCGCCTGCTGTGCCTGTTATTGCAGATAGGCATCGTACGCACAAGTACGCACAAGAGCTATCTGGAGTTCAGTGCAGGCACGCCCTAGCGTGTCGTGTCGTTGCTGCGATTATCCAACAGACAGGTTAGGCTGGGCACATGGCAACCCGCGTGCCTTCCCCAACGCGGGCGCGTAGCGATGCCCAGAACGCTGGGAGGGCTGCGACGCCTCGATTGAGCGGAAGCAGGAATTCAGCGTCGCCGCGCACGAATGTGCGTCACGGCAGTTCACCACAACCACCTGCGGCGCTACGTGTCATCGGTGGCTTCTTTAGTGGCACTGCTCGACTGTTGGGTCGGGGAGTGCGCGCTATCGGCGGCCAAGCGAAAAGTATCGACCCACTGTTACTGCGTGACGGTGCGGGGCTTGCTTTGCTGGTAGCTGCGATAATCACCGGGGCGACTTTCTGGTTTGATATGGCTGGAAAACTGGGCGAGTGGCTGACCATTGGGCTGGGTACGGTGTTCGGAATCGGCGCATATGCGATTCCAGTGTTGTTTATGTTAATGGCGGTTCGTACTATGCGTGACCCGATCGCTAACGGGCCGCTGGCTCGTCAAGTGGTGGGTTGGATGGCTTTGTCACTCGGAGTGCTCGGCATCATTAACTTGATGTCAAGCCCACTACCCGCTCCTAGTGACGTGGTGGCGATGCGCGCCGCCGGTGGCTTTATCGGGTACTTGTCGAGTTCTATGCTCGTTCAACTGCTACCAAAGTTGGTGGCAGGAATAGTGCTTTTTGCGGTAGCGCTGTTCGGGTTGCTGGTTGTCATCGGACGTCCGGTGAGCCAGCATGTCGCCAATGTCCGGACATT
>JAIRZI010000069.1 GCA_031267295.1 Propionibacteriaceae bacterium
ATCACCCCAAAACAACAGCTAAATACCTAACCAAACCCATATTCAAATTCAAAACCATCCAAAAGCGGGAAACTTGGATCCTAAGTTAGTCCGGTGTCCGGAATCCGTGGGTAACCTCACAATTCGGTTAGTTAGCTCCGCCAAAGCGGCGCTCACGCTGCGCATATGTTATGCATGTTTGCCATAAGTCACGGCGATCTACTTCCGGCCAGAGTTTCGTTAGAAAGATGAGTTCAGCGTAGGCGCTTTGCCACAACAAAAAGTTGGAGATACGCTGTTCGCCGGAGGTTCTGAGGAAAAGATCTACGTCGGGCATTGCGGGTTCGTCAAGTTGGGCGGCGAACGTTCGTTCGGTGATACCGGACAGTTTTAGTTTTCCGGTAGACACCAGTTCAGCTAACGCGCGTGCTGCGTCCACAATCTCAGCACGTCCGCCGTAGTTGATGCAAAATTGTAGATCGAGCACCGAATTATCGGCGGTCTGGCGTTCTGCTACCTGTAATTCATCGATGACAGATTTCCAGAGTCGCGTTCGACTACCTGCCCAGCGGACGCGCACTCCGAGCGCGTCGAGATCGTCACGACGGCGATGGATGACATCGCGTGAGTACCCCATCAGGAAGCGCACCTCTTCTGGGGAGCGTTTCCAGTTCTCGGTGGAGAAAGCGTACACCGACAGGTAGCGAATACCGATCTCAATAGCGCCTTCGATAACATCAAACAGCACCGCTTCGCCAGCCTCATGCCCTTTGGTGCGTGGCAAGCCGTGATTTTTAGCCCAGCGACCATTCCCATCCATGACGATAGCCACATGCCGAGGAACGGCGCTGGGAGGTAACTGCGGCGGCTTGGCACCAGACGGGTGTGGTATTGGAAGTCGTTTCGCAGGGCGCAGATAAAATGCCACGGTATTCAGCCTAGCGTACCTATTTGCTGGCTGGTTCTTGGCAGAATGGAACTATGCCTACCTATCGCGACCGAGGTGTGGTGCTCCGCACCTACCGATTAGGGGAGGCTGATCGTATTATTGTGATTTTGGCACGAGAGCATGGTTTAATTCGAGCGGTCGCTAAAGGGGTGCGGCGTACTTCCAGCAAGTTCGGTGCCAGGTTGGAACCGTTTAGCCATATTGATGCGCAGTTTGCGGTGGGACGTTCCTTGGACACCGTCACGCAGGCGGAGACGTTGCAGCTTTTCGGAGTTACTCTCGCGGCGAATTATCCGCACTACACTGCGGGGGAAGTGATGCTGGAAACGGCGGAAAAACTGGTAGTCGAAGAGGGAGAACCTGCCGTACAGCAGTATCGATTGTTGGTTGGCGCGCTACAAGCGCTCAGCGAAGGTACCAGTGACGGGCTACGTCCAGCTACGATGATTTTAGATTCTTACCTGCTGCGAGCGCTCAGTATCGCCGGGTATGCTCCAGCGCTGACGGCTTGCGCGCGCTGTGGAGCACCAGGAGAATGGTTCTCTCCAGCAGTCGGCGGCAAGGTGTGCGACGACTGCCGACCAGCGGGTGCTACGCATATCGTAAACGCAGCGTGGGCGTTGCTCGCCATGTTATTAGCTGGCGATTGGCCGTCCACTAGAGGATGTCCCGCTGGTGTGCTCCATGAAGTAGACGGTTTAGTCGCCGGATACGTGTCTTGGCATCTAGAACATTCACTTCGATCATTGCCGTTATTGGAGCGCGAAGTTTAACCAAACAGGAGCTATTGAACTGCTCGATGAGCAGGGTTCTTATATCTGCGAATATGGCCATATACACGACTATGGAGAGTTAGTATTGGCGATGAAGACACGGCGACTGGGTCATTTGATACCGCTGAAGAAACAATCAAAAGCGTGCACAATGAGTAAATATCAGTTCGTCTCAGTTAACTGATGCATTGGGGGCATACGCCATACACCTCTGCGGTGTGTCCGATCAACTGGTAACCGTATTGTGCTGCGGTGGCTGCCGCCCAGCTCTCCACAGATTCCGCGGTGATCTCATTTGCGGTGCCACAGTCCCGACAGATGAGGTGGTGATGGTGTTCGGTTGAGCAGTGGCGGTACGCCACTTCGCCGGAATCAGTGCGTACGGTGTCGGCTTTCCCCGCCGCAACTAACGCTTGTAGGTTGCGATACACCGTAGCCAGGCCAAGCTGTTGGTCAAGCATGGCGTGCAACTGCTGCGCGGTGACAAACTCACGACACTGTTGCAGTGCATTGCCGACTAATTGACGCCCCCGGCTACTGCGAGCGGTATCGGGTGTCGAAGTGACAGAATGCTGGCTAATGTTCATCAAAGTGATCCTCATGTGGATAGTGGCGATGACCGTGTAGTAGAAAATCGACATGGTCGCCATGCAGCACCGCAGTGGCAGCTTCGTTCGGTTCAGGTTCCGCAAGGGTGTGGGGCTGCAAGGTGGGTAAATCTGGTTCCGCCGCTAAACTGCGGCGCGTTACGAGGAGACGTCCCAACACTGCGGAAACAACGAAAACCGCTACGGCGAGCACAACTATGGTGGCTCCGCTGGGGGTATCCCAGGCCGCCGAAGCGAGCGTGCCGCCGATAGCGACTACTGCTCCTATGCCGATCGCAGCAACCAAGGTGGCTCGAAACCCAACCGCGACGTTAGATGCCGCCGCTACTGGCACCACCATCAGAGCGCTCACCAACAGCACTCCCACTGTGCGCATTGAAGCGCTGACGGTGATAGCAGCCAACGTGACGATCAAAATGTTGAGAAGTGTCACCGGCAAACCTTGAGTACGAGCATATTCTTCATCTGCACATACGCTAAAGAGTTGCGGAGCTAATGTGATCGTTACGCTGAGCATCACTAGGCAGAGCACCACCAGCACCGTCACGTCACCATTGGTTACGGTGGTGAGTGAACCGAACAGGTACTGCGAAAGTGCCGACGTTCCCCGGTTCGCCATTCCGGCGAGCAGAACGCCGAGCGATAATCCGCCGTAGAACAAAATTGCGAGACCGGTATCATCAGGTGCCTTGCCGGTGCTGCGCAGTAGTTCTATGGAGACCGCCCCGGCAACACAGGCGAGCACCGCCACCGGGAACGGTGCCCAGCCGCTCAGCAACGCTAACCCCACTCCGGCGATGGCGACATGTCCCAAACCGTCGCCAAGTAGTGATAGACGGCGCTGCACGATGTACATACCGACCGCTGGTGCAAGCAACCCGGTGAGGGCGGCGGCGAGTAGCGCACGTTGCATGAACGGGTAGGTCAAAATCTCAAACATGAGTGTCTCCTGCCAGTTTCCCGGAGTAGATTACGCGCCCTTCTCGAAGCACTACCGAGCGATCAAGCAGCGGTTCGAAAGAGCCTAACTCATGCAGCACTACACAACTGGTAAGTCCGGTCGTCTTCAACTCGGCCAGTATCGCGGCAAGCGCTTCCTGTGAACGCATATCTAAGCCAGCCAACGGTTCGTCTAACAACAGCAACTCCGGTTCGCCTGCGAGCGCGCGCGCAACCATCGCGCGTTGGCGTTGCCCGCTGGAAAGGTCGGCCAATTCACAATGAGCCAGATCGTTCATTCGTACTATCTGTAGTGCCTTGTCAACGGCTTCCCGGTCGGCTGTTGTCGGGTGATGGAAGAAGCCTTGTCTGGCGATTCTTCCCGAGCGCACCGTCTCCAAAACTGTGGCTTTCAATACGTTCATGGAACCGTGTTGCGGCACATAGCCCACCTGTTGCCAGTCACGGAAACGGTTGAGCGGAACGTCAAACAATTGAACGTTACCGCTGGTGTGCGGAACCAACCCCAGCGCGGCTCGCAGTAACGTCGTTTTACCCGAACCGTTAGCTCCCAGCAGTGCGACGGTCTCGCCGGGGGAGACTACAAGATCGACACCATGCAGTACAGCCGTATTTCCGAGCGTAACGCTAAGGTCGTTGATACGCAGTGGAGTTATCATTTGCAGCCGTTCGCTAGGCGGAGGGCTTCCATGTTGGCGTACATGACTTCCAGATAATCGTTCCCGGCGGAGGAGTCAGTAATCGCTTCCAGTGGGTCGAGCACCGCTAACTGCAACCCCAAATCGTTGGCGAGGCCACTCAATGCGTCGCGGCTTACCAACGGCTCATAGAACACTGTGGTGATTCCAAACTTATTTGCCGCCGCGCTTACTTCGGCAAGATGAGCTGGAGTGGGTTCATCTTCTGGGTTGATTCCAGCGATAGCTAATTGAGTGAGGTTATATGCGCTTGCCAAATAGCGGAAAGCATCATGTGCGGTTAGAAACTCGCGTCGTTCGCAGTTAGTGAGAGCGGCGAGCCAAGCGGAGTCTAACTCTCCCAAACGCGCAATAAGACGTTGGGAAGCTTGTCCGATTGTAGTGGTATTGGCAGGCAACAGTTCCACCAAACGATCAGTAAATACGGTGGTGAACACGCTCATATTCGCCGGGTTCATCCAAGTGTGCGGGTCTAACGGAGTTCCAGGTATGGGGTTAGCGTCCCCATCGCGCTGATAGTTGCTGTCGCTGGGTAATCCGGCTACTAAAGTAGCGGTGTCCACCACGCGAGCCATGTCTTGGCCTGTCAATACGGTGTCGATGACAGCAGAGACACCGCTTTGATAGAAAACTAAGTCGGCGCTGAGTAGCAGCGCCGTTTGGGTGGGGGTTAATTCATAGTCATGTGGTTCCACGCCCGGTGGGATTAACACTCGTATGTCAGCTAACGGCCCGGCTACCTCACGGGCAATAAACTCCAACGGATACATGCCGACAACGATGACCGGTTTTTCCGCAGCCGGTGGTGGGGTGACGCATCCGGTAAGGCCACTGAACAGCAACACAATAGTGGTGATGCGCAGCAAAACGGTACGAAGCGAGCAGACCCGTCCTCGGGGAACGAACATGATAACCATTATCATCTTGTCACGTTTGAAATGCAACAAGGCGGAAACATCAGAGATTATTCAACGGATTATTTCGAATAAAGCTGGGCGTTGGAAAATACTGTCAGCGGTAGTGCGTAGGCTGGGAACATGCGGCCGATACAACAGATTCAGCGACGAGTAGCGCCTTTTGAGATGTGTGCTGATTTTCAGCCTTCGGGAGACCAACCAGAAGCTATCGCCGAACTAGAACGCCGGGTTCGTTCCGGAGAGCAGCACATTGTGCTACTCGGAGCCACTGGCACCGGTAAGACGGCTACCGTCGCCTGGTTAGCGGAGCGGCTACAACGTCCAATGTTGGTTATGCAACCGAATAAAACTCTTGCAGCGCAGTACACCTCAGAGTTGCGGCAATTTTTCCCCAACAACGCGGTTGAATACTTCGTTTCCTACTACGACTACTACCAACCGGAAGCATACGTTCCGCAAACCGACACTTACATCGAGAAGGATTCCAGCCTTAACGATGAGGTGGAACGGTTGCGGCATTCAGCCACTAATTCGCTGCTCACTAGGAGAGATGTCATTGTGGTGGCCACCGTCTCCGCTATCTATGGGCTTGGTACCCCGCAGGAGTATGTAGACCGAATGCTCACGCTACGGCTTGGCCAAGAATGGGAACGTACATCATTGCTGCGCAAACTGGTTGAGATGCAGTATGTGCGCAACGATCTCGCTGGCACTCGGGGCACTTTTCGGGTGCGCGGTGACACAATTGAGATTTTTCCGATGTATGAAGAGATGGCGGTGCGCGCTGAGTTTTTTGGTGACGAGATCGAAGCGCTTACACTCATCCATCCGGTAACTGGTGAGATTGTAACAAGCGAGCATGAGATGTACGTGTTTCCGGCTTCTCATTACGTAGCCGGGCCAGAACGGATGGAACGAGCAATCGGCGATATTGAGAGCGAACTAGCGCTTCGGTTGGCCGAGTTTGAAACTCAAGGCAAACTTTTGGAAGCGCAACGGCTCAAAATGCGCACCACATACGATCTCGAAATGATGCGCAACATCGGGAGCTGTTCTGGTATCGAAAACTACTCCCGGCATATTGATGCGCGGGAACCCGGTACCCCGCCGAACTGTCTACTGGATTACTTCCCCGAAGATTTTCTATTAGTGATAGACGAATCGCACGTCACCGTGCCGCAGATCGGCGGTATGTATGAAGGTGACATGAGTCGTAAACGCACCTTGGTGGAGTTTGGATTCCGGCTACCCAGCGCGCTTGACAACAGACCATTAAAGTTTAGCGAGTTCGTGGAGCGCATCACTCAGACGCTCTACTCTTCGGCCACTCCCGGCCCTTATGAAACTGAACGTGCTGTTGGGTTTGTGGAGCAGATCATTCGTCCTACCGGTTTAGTAGACCCCGAAATTATTGTGAAACCAACACGCTCTCAAGTGGATGACCTCACCGACGAGATCGCTTTGCGGGTTGAGAAAAGCGAACGGGTACTAGTAACCACCCTCACCAAAAAGATGGCGGAAGACCTCACCGATTACTTTGTGGAGCATGGCATTCGGGCACGGTATCTGCACTCCGACATTGATACGTTACGCCGGGTTGAACTGTTGCGAGAGCTACGACTAGGTGATTACGACGTGCTTGTTGGCATCAACCTGTTACGCGAAGGGCTTGATCTTCCCGAGGTGTCACTGGTGGCTATTCTTGATGCCGATAAAGAGGGGTTCTTGCGTTCCACTCGTTCCCTCATCCAAACCATCGGCCGAGCCGCTCGCAACGTTTCCGGTCAAGTCCACATGTATGCCGATCACATCACTGCTTCTATGGCGGCGGCTATCGAAGAGACGAACCGCCGTCGCGCTAAACAGATCGCTTACAACCGCGAACGGGGTATTGATCCGCAGCCACTACGCAAGAAGATCGCCGACATCACCGATATGTTAGCGCGCGAAGAAGCCGACAATGAGCAGTTGGGGCGCGCGGCCGGGCGGGGACGCGGGAATCAGCTAATTTCCACGCAACTGCGTCAGCTAGATCCGTCCACTTTAGCGACAACGGAACTTGCAGACCTCATCGAAGAACTGACTGGTCAGATGCGTGTTGCCGCTGAAAGTTTGCAGTTTGAGTTGGCTGCCAGACTGCGCGATGAGATCGCCGATCTCAAGAAAGCACTGCGTGGCATGATAGAAGCGACTCGTTGAACCAAACTTGTAACTGTAATATGAATCAAAAAGCTGTTATCTAGAGGATTCATAGGGTACGCTCGGTACTCATAAAGAGGCTTACTTGAGCTACCTGCCAATGGGTAATGCTTTTATGTTTAGCCCTACCAGACAGCCAGAAGGAGTTGGTGTCCACAATGTTCTTGTTGGAGACTCCTCGTATGGATATTCACCTCTATACCTGGGTGATCACTATCGTGGTACTCGTTGGCATTATTGTGGTCGACGGGTTGGTGCTTCATCGTCAAGAGAAAGTGCCGACCACCGCAGAGTCTGCTCGCTCAACGCTGTTTTATATCGCTTTGGCTTGCGTGTTTGGCGTTGGAATTGGTATTTTCGTGAACTGGGAACATGCCGCGCAGTATTTCAACGGTTATCTGCTGGAGAAATCGCTTTCTGTCGATAATCTGTTCCTTTTCCTGATAATTCTTGAAAAGCAACGAGTGCCGCGTGAGCTGCAGCACTTTGCGCTCACGATGGGGATTCTTGCGGCGTTAGTGTTGCGCGGTGGTTTCATCGCGTTAGGGGCGACACTGGTGGAAAAGTTTGCTTGGATATTCTTCCTCTTTGGCGCTTACCTGCTGTACACCGCATACACCATTATGCGAGATTATCGTAGCCATGAAGACGAGTCGGAGCATAAGGGTGAAGACGGTGCCTTTATGCGGTGGATCAAAAAAGTTGTCCCTACTACCGGCACTTGGGAACATGAGCGTCTTCTGGTGAAAGTGGACGGTAAACGCGCTTTTACACTGATGTTTTTCACTATCGCTTCATTGGAGTTGGCGGATTTGATGTTCGCGCTGGACTCCATACCCGCCATCTTCGGCGTGACGCAAGAGCCGTACATAGTTTTCACGGCGTCTATCTTCGCGCTCATGGGGTTGCGGCAGTTGTTCTTCCTAATCGGTGACTTATTGGAGAAGTTGCAGTATCTCTCGATTGGTTTGTTCTTCTTGCTAGCGTTCATTGGTATCAAACTGATCTTGCACGCATTACATCACTACGGCATCGTGGAGTGGGAAGTATCCACCATGGTCTCACTGCTGTTTATCGTGGTTGATCTGGGAATTACGGCTTTGGTGAGTATCTTGAAAGCCAAAAAGGATGCTAAGGAAGCGCTGGCGCAGACACTTTAGAATGTTTTGTGGTAGCCGCCTGATACGGTGATGCATATGGTTGATCGTTTGATGATACGCGGCGCGCGCGAGCACAATCTTAAGAATATTTCTTTGGATTTGCCGCGTGATCATATGATCGTCTTCACCGGACTGTCCGGTTCTGGTAAATCAAGTTTGGCGTTCGATACTATCTTTGCCGAGGGGCAGCGCAGATATGTTGAGTCGCTTTCGTCCTATGCCCGCCAATTCTTAGGGCAGATGGATAAACCGGCAGTCGATTTCATCGAGGGGCTTTCTCCGGCGGTGTCGATAGATCAAAAGTCCACCAGCCGTAATCCGCGATCTACCGTGGGTACCATCACCGAAGTGTACGACTATCTGCGATTGCTGTACGCCCGCATCGGTGTACCGCACTGTCAAGTGTGCGGCGCACCGATTGCGAAGCAAACTCCGCAACAGATCGTCGATCAGTTATTGGCGTTACCGGAAGGCACCAGATTTCAAGTGCTGGCACCGGTGGTACGAGGCCGCAAAGGTGAATACACCGACCTGTTCCCCAAGCTCGCCGGGCAGGGATTTGCTCGCGCTAGAGTGGACGGTGAAGTGTACCCACTCACCGCACCACCGACACTTGATAAGCAGAAGAAACATGACATCGACGTGGTGGTAGATCGAGTGGCAACGAAAGCCAGCGCCGGGCAACGTATCACTGATTCGGTAGAGACGGCGTTGGAGCTTGCTGGTGGAATCATAGTGATAGATTTCGTAGACAAGAGCGTTAAAGACCCGCAGCGGGTACGTCGTTTCTCCCGCGATTTGGCGTGCCCGAACGGCCATGATGTCGCTATCGAAGAGTTGGAACCGCGACAATTTTCGTTCAACGCTCCTTGGGGGGCGTGCCCGGCGTGTACTGGGCTTGGTATCGCGCTGGAACCAGACCCGCGGCTCATCGTCCCTGATGTCACCAAAACTCTGCAAGATGGAGCGATCGCTCCGTGGTCTACGCCGTGGGTAGCGTCACATTATCAGCGGGTATTCGCCGGGTTGACGGAAGGAGGAGATTTTGATCTCGTCACTCCTTGGGAATCGTTGCCGGAACATGTGCGCTCACTGTTACTAAATGGAGTGAGCGACCCAGTGTATGTCACTTATCGCAACCGCTTTGGGCGCACTCGTACCTGGTCGCAAAAGTATGAAGGCGTGTTGCCGCATGTGAAACGCCGTTATGAAGAGGCTGACACCGATTCCGCACGAGAACGTTGGGGTCAGTATATGCGGGAGATTCCTTGCCCCACTTGCAAAGGCGAGCGACTAAAACCGTCCAGTTTGGCAGTTACTATCGGCGAACGTAATATCGCCGAAGTGAGCGCAC
>JAIRZI010000084.1 GCA_031267295.1 Propionibacteriaceae bacterium
ACCTCTCGCACCGCCAACAACCCAGACACTCAACCGTTCAAACACGCTCATCCAAATACTCAAACACGCTGCTCGAACAACAAAAATCATAACACAGCAAAATAACTACAGACCCCAGAAAAACACACGACAACACCACAACCGCTCCACAATCCCAACCACCCAAGTTTTCCTCTTTAGTGTGGAAGTAGTTACGGTGGTGTAAGCGTTGGACTTAAACCAAAGCCATTCAAAGTAATGATACACATCACGCGATTACTTACCGTTCGTCATTACGAGTGAGTAAAAGGGCGCGAAGCAGTCCAATCATTTAAGCGTCACTTACGTGAGCCTTTCTAATTCGGATTTATTGAATAAGATCATTTTTTGTTCAGTGGTTACCTTTCTGGATTGCTTCGTCGCTTACACTCCTCGCAATGACGGAGAAACGATGCTGCGCTACCGGCGTTCACTGCTGCGAGCCTACACTCCCCACAATGACAGGGAAACTCAATACGCTACTATGCACTGCTACGCCACGCCACCGCTACACTCCCCACAATGACGGGGAAACTCAATACGCTACTATGCGTTGCTACGCCACGCCACCGCTACACTCCCCACAATGACGAGGAGACTCAATACGCTACTATGCACTGCTACGCCACGCCGCCACTATGCTCCCCACAATGACGGGGAGACTCAATACGTTACTGCATGATTACTTATCGCCCGTCACTGCGAGAAACCAAAAGGGCGCGAAACAATCCAGTTACTAGAACGTCACTTATGCGAACCTTTCCAACTCGAATTCACTAAACAGAACCATCTTCTGCTCAGTGGTTACCTTTCTGGATTGCTTCGTCGCTTACACTCCTCGCAATGACGGAGAAACGATGTTGCAGTACCGGCGTTCACTACTACGAGCCTATGCTCCTCGCAATGACGGGGGAACGTTCCACTACACCTACCACCACAACACCCGCACTCATTGCGCTCCTCGCAATGACGGGGGAACGTTACTGCGCGTTGCTACGCCACGCCGCTACTAGGCTCGTTCAATCACCGGAATCAACGACAACTTGCCGCGGTCATCAATTTCGGAAATCTCCACTTGAAGTTTCTGACCCACACTAAGCACGTCTTCAACGTTCTCCACACGCCTACCTTCGTTAAGGTCGCGCAGTTTACTGATATGCAGCAGACCGTCCTTACCCGGAAGCAGAGAAACGAACGCGCCGAACGCCATCAACTTCACCACGGTACCAAGATAACGCTCACCTATCTCCGGCATCGTCGGATTAGCAATCGCATTCACCGCAGCACGGGCAGCCTCAGCAGCCTCACCGGATTCCGCACCGATGTAAACAGTGCCATCCTCTTCAATAGCGATGTTGGCACCAGTATCATCCTGAATCTGGTTGATGACTTTGCCTTTCGGCCCAATCACCTCACCGATCTTATCCACCGGAATCTTCACCATGAGAATACGCGGAGCATACGGACTCATCTCAGCAGGAGCCTTGATGGCCGTCTCCATCACCCCAAGGATCGTCTCGCGTGCCTCCTTGGCTTGTAATAACGCACCAGCCAACACATCGGCAGGAATACCATCGAGTTTAGTGTCGAGTTGTAGCGCAGTAATAAAATCGTGAGTGCCAGCAACTTTGAAATCCATATCGCCCAGAGCATCCTCAGCGCCAAGAATGTCAGTGAGCGCCAGATATTTAGTGGTACCATCAGCGTTCTGCTCGCTCATCAAACCCATAGCGATACCGGCCACCAGAGCTTTCAACGGCACGCCAGCAGAGAGCAACGCCAGAGTAGACGCACACACCGAACCCATAGACGTAGAACCGTTAGAACCGATGGCCTCAGACACCTCACGAATAGCGTATGGGAACTCTTCACGAGTGGGAAGCACCGGCACTAATGCACGCTCAGCTAAACGACCATGCCCCACTTCGCGGCGCTTCGGCGAACCGACACGCCCCGTCTCACCAGTGGAGTACGGCGGCATGTTGTAGTTATGCATATAGCGCTTAGATTTCGTTGGCGACAAAGTGTCAAGCTTCTGCTCCATATCCAGCATGTTGAGTGTGGTGATACCGAGTACCTGAGTTTCGCCCCGTTGGAACAGTGCCGAACCATGCACTCGCGGAACCACCTGCACTGCGGCGCTAAGTGGACGGATGTCTTTTGATCCACGGCCATCGATACGCACCCCATCGTTTAAAGTACGCGCACGCACAATCTTTTTGGTGAGCGACTTATAGGCGGCAGCGTATTCACCACTGCGTTCAGCGAATGCTGCGTTTTGGCTGAGTTCAGCCCAGACACCAGCTTTCAGTTCCGAATCGGCATCCTGACGCTCCGCCTTAGCGGCAATAGCCATGATCTTCGTGAGCTTCTCCTGAGCACGGGCGGACACTGCTTCAAACATGTCGTCTTCGTATTCTTTGAATACTGGGAAAGAGTACGTTTCTTTGCTGATCTGTTCCGCTAACTCCGCCTGCGCATCGCACAGCACTTTAATGAACGGTTTGGCAGCTTCTAAACCACCAGCGACCACCTCTTCGGTGGGGGCGCTACGACCGGCGCGCACCAGATTCCAAGTGGATTCAGTGCTCTCCGCCTCAACCATCATGATGGCAATATCACCGTCGGGCAACACTCGTCCGGCAACCACCATTGAGAAAGTAGCGGATTTGTCCTGCTCATAAGTCGGGAAACATACCCACTGGTCGTCAATGAGCGCCACCCGTACTCCGCCGATAGGCCCAGAGAACGGCAATCCAGCAATCTGGGTGGACATTGAAGCGGCGTTGATGGCAACCACGTCATAAAGCACGCTAGGATTGAGCGCCAACACTTCGACAATCACCTGCACCTCATTACGCAGCCCCTTGACGAATGCAGGACGCAGTGGCCGGTCAATGAGCCGACAGGCGAGAATCGCTTCTTCGCTAGGACGACCTTCTCGCCGGAAGAACGAACCTGGGATACGACCAGCGGCGTACATCTTCTCTTCAACCTCAACGGTCAATGGGAAGAAATCAATAGTTTCGCGGGGTTGCTTCTGCGCGGTAGTAGCGGAGAGCAGCATAGTGTCGCCGTTAAGATAAACGGCGGCGGCACCGTCAGCCTGCTGTGCGAGCAAACCCGCTTCAAATCGCACTATGTGCTTGCCAAATCGACCATTATCAATCGTGGCTTCAGAAAACTTAATTTTTGGATTCTCCATGAAGGGGATTCCTTTCTTGCACTCGACGACAGTCGAGCACTGTTTGGCACAGACACCTACTATGGATGCACATTCGTCGGGTATCACAACCAAACGGTTACAGCTCATCCCAGCTTTCACTAGGTCTTCGATCGAAGCGCCCGGGTTTTAAGTGGAGCGTAAATAAAGTTCCACTTATGTGCCCGAATGCCACTACCGAGGACCGAATGTTAACTGACTCAGTTGTCTGTGGCGATTATTCGTACAATACGGTATTCAATTGTATATAGCGGATTATATACGGTGGTGAACACCGCCGAATAACTTCCGACGCACCGTCAAATAATTTAGCGACGCAAACCGAGACGAGCGATCAGCTCACGGTAATGCATGACATCCTCACGAGCCACATAGTTAAGCAGCCGACGGCGTTGGCCGACAAGTAGCATCAAACCACGTCGGGAGTGATGATCGCCCTTATGCACTTTGAGATGCTCAGTGAGGTGCGAGATGCGCTTCGTCAATAATGCGATCTGCACATCAGGAGAGCCAGTATCACCTGGATGGGTGGCATACTCTGCGATGATCTGTGCTTTAAGTTCGGGATCCATTACTTACCAGCTCTCTACTAGTTGCGCGGTGCCCCTCGTCTGATTCGATGAGCGCTTACATATCCGCGGCCGGCCTGTACGGCAATCGGTTAGTTTACCAGAGCCGCTCTGACAACGCGAATCTTACGAACTTAAGCCAGATATGCCACCTGACATAGCCAAGACGTTTAACTTCACGAATATTATTACCGCTACACGCTACGATGATTATCGGAGTTATCTGCGAAGCGAGAGAGGTCGATCAATCATGGCAGAGTTGGATTACGCCACCACCATCCCATCGGATGCCGACACCATTATTGCAGCCATTAGCGGGCAACCAACAGCACCCGTATTACAAGGCATCCCCGACGAACTCGCGGACGGGTTGCTCACCGCCGCTCAGCTACTGGGAGCATCCCCCACTGCAAAAACTCCAACGATGTTGCCGGTGGCAGGTCGCCGGATAGTGCTGGTGGGGTTAGGTGAACAACCTAGCGTCAAATCCGTCACTAAAGCGTTCGGAGCTGGAGTACGAGCGGTTATTGAACTGGACGACGTGCGCCGTATTGCGCTATCACCGGGAATCACCGACACCAACTTGCTGCGGGCTGCTGTGGAGGGCGCGTTGATGGCTGGCATTCGTAGCCTGCCCATCACTTCGCAGGAAGAACAGCCGCCACGTCACACCATCGTTGTAGTGTGCGACGAAGAGCTACAAGCAACTGCGTACCTTGCGGGGGTGATCGCTAACGCCGTCGGCACAGTGCGCAATCTGGTCAACACTCCGCCGAACTTGTTAACTCCGTCAGATATGGTGAGTGAAGCCGATAACCTGATCGCCAAATATGACAGCGTGACGATGGAAATTATGAAGAAAAACTCGCTCGGCAAAGGCGGATTCGGAGGTATCCTCGCGGTAGGTGGTGGTTCCGATAACCCGCCCCGACTTATCACACTGCGTTACGAACCCGCTAAGCCAGTAACGCCACAGGCACATATCGCGTTGATCGGCAAAGGTATCACTTTCGACTCCGGGGGCATCGATTTGAAACCGGTCGAGAGCATGGTAACCATGAAAGGAGACATGGCGGGAGCCGCCTGCGTGTTGGCCGCCATCTGTGGCGCTGCCGAACTGGAGCTTCCAGTGCAGATCACTGGCTGGTTAGCGATGGCGGAAAATATGCCCGGCGGCGGAGCATACCGTCCATCCGATGTGCTTACGATGCGTAACGGCATGACGGTAGAGAACTACAACACCGATGCCGAAGGTCGGTTAGTGATGGCAGATGCATTAGCACGCGCCGCTGAAGACACCCCCGATCTGTTACTGGACATCGCCACTCTCACCGGAGCGAAAATGATCGCACTGGGCACAGAACCTATCGGATTGTTCACCTCCGATGATGCCTTGACTGAGCGTATCGTAACGGCAGCCGCCGACGCTGGCGAGCTAGCTTGGCCGTTACCGATCACCGACGAAGCCGAAGAAACCATCAAATCGGACATCGCCGACGTGCGCTCCGGAGGTAGTCGTTTTGGTGGCGCACTCATCGCCGCAGCATTCTTAAAACGCTTCACCGCCGGGTTGCCTTGGGTGCACTTAGACATCGCCGCATCCGAATGGAACCCGAACGCCGCCCACGACTTCGTTCCAAAGGGTGCCACCGGCTACGGAGTACGCACGCTGCTAGCAGTTCTGCGCTCATACGCGGGTGACGTTAAAGGGGAAACCCACTAGTTTTCATTCGTTTCTACCGTTTCTACTTACGAGTGCTTGTTCGACTTTACTTATTTTCATAGGCCGTTCACCGCACCACTAGCCTTTTCGATAAACCTTGCCACGATACCCACTAAACGCAAGCTTGTTGGCGCGCTCCCCCCCGAGTTCGCCGTTTTAGTGCGGAAGTGGTTGTGGTGGTGTAAACCTTGAACTTAAATCAGAGTTATTCAAAGTGGTGTTATACGTCACGCGATCACTTACCACCCGTCACCACACGACTACTTA
>JAIRZI010000051.1 GCA_031267295.1 Propionibacteriaceae bacterium
ACATCAATAATCCGTTGCTGCGCCTCCGGAGTGTAACCAGTGATACCAGCCACCCGCACCCGAATAGCATCAATCGGCGTAGCACCCCGCAACGCCGCACCACCTAACAAATCAGTGAACGCACCCGGAGCCATCGTAATAAAATCAACCCCCGACAAATTCGCTAACACTTCTTCCTGTTCCCCACTAGACGAATTACGCCAAGTACTAGTCGTATCAGAGAACCCCAACGCGACATACGAAGCATCCCCGCTACTCGGATCGTTAAGATCAGCAGACATGAAAGTGCCCAACGGTGCCGGCAACACACCAGAAACACCACCTACACCAGTCATAGAACGGTAAGCTCGCACCAGCCCCACACCCGAATCCATACCAGAGTTGTTGTGATAAGTATCTCCAACCGGTAACCCATCCGAACCAACTACATCCTTTGGCATCACCTCAAACGCCGGACTATCCCCATGCGTTGCCGTCTCCACATAACTAGGCCGCCCCACCAACATCGGCTCCAACGACGCAGCCTCTATATAAGCCGATCCCCCTCCTTTCCCTGGCGGAAGTATCGTTCCCGGAAACGGCAACGTCAAACCCGGATCGGAGAACGGAACTAAAGAGTCACTGATGTCAACTTCAAGTGTCGCAAACGGAGTGAAACTCTCATCCGGCAACGCCCGCAACGCTTCCGAACTTAACTGCGTGTCGGCAGCGACACCCTCCGCAAGTGCGACCTCAAGACGCAGTACTAACTTCCGCGTAGGCTCACTGTTAACAACCAACGGCACCACTTGCGAAGTGACACCCGTCCGATTCGCCTCATCCGCCGCCCCATAAATATCAATCTGCGGCAATGCGAAAACATCTTCTTTGACTAACTTGGACCATGTCATATCCGCTGTCCGCTCAGCCGGAACCGACACCCACTCAACCTCAATCTCCCCGTCCTCAGTTTTCCGCTCAAACGGAACCCTGACAAGACGATCCAGAAACTCCGCATTCTCTCGCCCCAACAACTGCATCTCAGCCACCGGATCAACCGCCAACACCACAGAAGCAAACGCGGGCAACATACCCAACGGAACCGCATAAACAGAACCAGTGACAAAACCGAAGACTATCGGGGAAAATCCTTCCGGGACTCCAACAGCACTGAGCGGCTCCGAGTCAAAACCAGACGGAATATCGGACGCTGGCCGTGCAGGTAACCAAACCCGCCCCTCCCCGCTCGACAATACTTCAGAGCTATCACCAGCAGCGTCAAACAACACCGAAGTGACGCGAAGCTGTGCCGTCAAAGCACCATCAAAAGATGCCGACACACCAGCGAGCAGGTCATCAGCGAGATATAAGATCGGCCCTAATGCGTAACGCCGCAATGAACCAACCATCCCGATAGGAGCCGCCACCTCAACACCAGAAATAGCACGCACCTCAGCCAGCACTGCCTCCGTTATTCCACCCATTCCAGAAGTAGCCACAAAGTTAGGCTCGACCAACCCCTCAGTCTCGCTAGCATTGAAATCCTGACCTCTCGGCATAACCAAAATGTCATATGTACCCCGCCAATTCTCATCCAACACCGCACCAACCCGCGCACCCACACGAGCACCTACAATCGCCACCACAATCAGCAAAACGCCAGCCAACACCGCCGCAACCCCCGCACTACAACAAACACGTTCAACAGAACCCACCACCAATCCAGAGCGAACTCTATTTTTGATAAACATTATTAACTTCTAAATGAGAGTTGTGAGACCGGGATGATCATTTATCATCCAGAAGCTATCGGAAAGGGTGCTCATATACATCAAAGACACCCTAACTAACAGCTAGTAGTAGTGTCCTCCTTTGACGCTCCCTACGTCGATCCGTTGTCCATATAGCAAGACGCGTCTTAGATATCCGTCTTTTGCGACATCTGACGGCGAGTTCTGGTTGGCGCTTAACTGATGGCGTGTGCTTGTTCAGCAGCATGCAGGAATCTGGCGGTTTCTGCTGCGCAGTTGTTGAGACCCTTGCTTATCTGGAACATCATGCCAGTGTGCGCATTCGTGCGTTAACTGTTTATAATTCTCTACACTGCAACCCGAAAGATGTGCGCCGCCGCTAGCGTCATTTGATAGCGTTTGGCGTTGTCTTTCAAATCGCTAACTGGGCTACGGTGGTTTCGGCTTGCATCGGTTCAGTGGGGTGCATTTTCGCTATCAGGTGGTACAGTCCGAACAACCCCAGGACGAGCACGCCGGCAAACGCTGCTAGCACGAGAACATAACCGGGTACTCCAGCCCAATCGGCGAATAGTTCTAGTGGAGTGTTGGGTTCTGGCCAGTTAATGAACAGATAGTTGGAGTCCAGTAGCTTATTGATTGGGTAGGCGATGGCTGCGAAAGCGATTCCGATGCCCATTACCGCCGGATAGTATTTGATGGACGGTTGCCACACTCCAGAGGCGATAGCTCCGAGTGGTACGCAGATAATTATGAGGTGTGAGAGCACGAACAGAATGAAGTACAACGATAAGTATGAATAATGTGCGTAGGGCACTCCGGGAGTGAGGATGGCAAACGCGGCACCCGGCAGATACAGGCCATAGGCGAAGTTCAACAACACTTTGTTGCGAGTTAGCACGGTGATAGGCAGCACGATGCCGCCGGAACTGCAAAGGTGTAGCGGCAGGTTGTTTTTCGCATATGTTTCCGCGTCGACTGCTACTAGTAAGAATGCTGGTACTACCCATCCTATGAAACATAAAAGGCCAAACCATTTGGTGATATTCCAGGCGCGCTCTGGGTTTTGGTGCGCCACTCGTTTTATCCATTGAAAAATCCACATCACAACTGCTACCGACCCGGCAATCCAAATGAGATGTGCCGTGCCGAATGTGGTGAATAGTGACCACTGCGGGGCACTGCGGGTGAATAGAATATCGAACCACTCCATAGCCGGTAACACTACGCCCCATACGCCTTATACAAATAGCTAATTTTGCTAAGTTTCTGCTGTGAGATGTCCAGCGCGGCACTTCTTGCGGATTTTTTAAAGTGCGCTTGTTGTTAGCCGCTCATGCCGTAGTGAATCTGTCGGTACCGCCGGGTATTGTGAAAGATGTGCCGAAAGTGAAAAATATGCCGAAAGTTGCCAGAGCTTACGATGCCACTACGCTGTCTGTGCTAGAGGGGTTGGAAGCGGTACGGAAACGTCCGGCTATGTATATTGGCTCTACAGACACGCGGGGCTTGATGCACTGCTTGTGGGAGATCATCGACAATGCAGTAGACGAAGCGTTGGCTGGGGCGGGTACTTGTATTCAAGTTTGG
>JAIRZI010000052.1 GCA_031267295.1 Propionibacteriaceae bacterium
ACATCAATAATCCGTTGCTGCGCCTCCGGAGTGTAACCAGTGATACCAGCCACCCGCACCCGAATAGCATCAATCGGCGTAGCACCCCGCAACGCCGCACCACCTAACAAATCAGTGAAAGCACCCGGAGCCATCGTAATAAAATCAACCCCCGACAAATTCGCTAACACTGGCAGCCGCTCACCCGAATCCAACACTTGCCAAGTATCAACTTGTGAAGAATAACCCACCGGAACATACGACACATCCCCTGCATTCGGATCAACTAAAACATCTAACGAAAACACCCCCAACGGTGCCGGTAACGCTCCAGTGGCCGCACCAGTTTTCACCGTCGAACGGTAAGCTCGCACTAACCCCACACCAATATCCATTCCCCACTCCGCCATACCAGACTCTTGCATGGTAAGACCATCCGACCCCACAACATCACCTGGCACCACCTCGAACGCCACCTCACCACTAGGTGCGACAACAGTCTCATAATCAGGTCGCCCAACCAACATCGGAGTCAACGCTGTCTCTGTAGCAAACACCCCCCAATCGTTACCAGCGGGCTGAGAACCAGGTAACAACACCATCAGATCGGGTGAAGAGAACGGACTCGTCACTGCGCTAACATCTAACTCCGACACGGAATACGGCACAAAATCTGCATTCGTCAAGGTATCCAAGAATGACTGATCTAAATCTTTACCACTCACATCCTGATCGGTTACCGCAACCTCCACCCGCAACACCAGATCACGCCCAGCACCTTGGTTTACCACCAATGGCACCACCAATGCCGGGGCAGTTTCAGTATTCTCAGCCTCCCTAACAGCAGTGTTAATCATGGAGCTCTGCAAAGAGCAAGGGAAACCAACCCCGGGTGTAACACCCGAACCGCGACACATAAAATCAACCCATGCATCACTGACCTCTCGCCCAGTGGGAGCAGCACTCGACTCGCTCAACTCCGCCAATGGTTCCAGAAACACCGCATACTCATCCCCCCATAATTGGGCTTCCGCAACAGGATCAACCGCTAACACACTCGAAGCGAACGTCGGCAGAGCACCCAACGGTACACGAAAACCTGTTCCCTGAACTATCGGCATAAAACCCATCGAACTTCCAAGCCCATACACCACCTCGAAATCCCACAACTCACCCTTAGGACGCGCTCGCAACCAAACCCGCCCCGTACCCTGCGACACCACCTGCTCATCACTACCATCAGCAGCAAGTAACACCGTAGTGGCCGTGACCCGCATCAAAAGATCATCGCTCGGCATAGCTGACACCAAAGGCTCTGTTATCTCTTGCCCGTAATCAACATCATCTCGCACAAAAAGAAACGGCGTAAATGCTTGCTGGCGCAGTGACCCAACCATCCCAATCGGGGCAGCCACCTCCACCCCCGCGATAGCACGAATACGAGCCAAATCTGCTACCGAAATACCACCCTCCCCAGCCGTAGCCACAAAATTGGAATCAACCAAACCCCCCGTAGCAACAGCACTAAACCCCTGCCCAGGCGCGGTAATCAAAATGTCATAACTACCCCGCCAATTCTCATCCAACACCGCAGCGACACGCGCCGTAGCCCGCGAACCCAAAACCGCCACCGCAACCAAAAGCCCACTAACTAAGACGACAGCAACAAACCGCAACCCCGCTGCCGCGCCCCAGCCAACACCACGCACCCTAACCAACATCAGCAGGGGCCACCATTACCAAGCAACAAGCCTTGCGTAACAGATCGCCAATCCTTTTCGTAAACATTCTCTAACTTCTTTCAACTCAGTTATAGAACGATTTTCTCAAAGCATACCTCTGATTCTGACCTCTTGGGATAGCGATCGTCCGTTATCCATATGATGAGACGTGCCGCCGATACTCGTCTTTTGAAGTGTCTGGTGGCGAGTTTTGATCGGTGTTTACCTGGTGATGTGTGCTTGTTCGGCGGCGCGTAAGAACGCGGCGGCTCCGTTAGCGACAGTTATTCGCTTCCCGTAGCGCTTGTAGATTCGCGCGCATCACACCTAAGTAATCGCTCGCCGCTGAAGCGTCAGTTATGCCCTCAATTGGGTCAAGGACACTGGTGAGCAACCCCAGATCGTCAGCTAACGTCTCAGCTAAAGCAGGGGACGAAAGCGTTTCAAAAAAGATGGTGTTCACTGAAGTTTCTTGCGCGATACGGCGCACATTGGCAAGCCGAGCCGGGCTAGGTTCTATATCGGGCGCTAATCCGCTGATAGGTACCTGAATTAACCCGTAGCGTTGCGCCAAATATCCAAAGGCCGCATGGCTTGGAACGAAAGTAACAATTTCACACTGCGCAAGACCGGTGGCATATTCAGTATCCAATCGCTGCAAGTCCGCTATCACAGTCGCCGCGCGAGATGAATAACCAGCGGCATGTGCTGGGTCAACTTGTGCTAACTCTTGGCTGAGCGCGCTAACGATGGCAACCATGCGAGCAGGGTCGAGCCAGACATGGGGGTCTAATCCCGAACTGGGGTCGCCCACAGCACCTACCTGTTTTGTTCCCGGAAGTGCACTTAACTGCACCACATCTGCGACGTTAAGTAGCCGCTTAGGCACCGTATTGACAATAGCTTTATCGGTGGCAGCTTGCATACCTGGAAGAAAAACCACCAGATCGGCATTCGCTAACTGCTTTACTTGCGTTGCGCTTAACTCCGCATCATGTGGGTCAGCGCCCGGCTGAGTGAGACTGACCACCACAACATCATCACCGCCGACACTTTGCGCAGCCCATTGGAACGGATAAAGACCCACAACTACCACCGGGCGATTGTCCTGACTGGGTGCTATGGCCGTGCATCCAGTCAGGACAATCACAGCTACGGTAAGGAGGTACCGCAGCAGCCTACTCATGTCCACACTCGCTTAGGAGGGCGGCCAACTACTACCGTCCACGTCGCTGAATGAAAAACGGGTAAGTGGCTCAGATGTTTAATCATCGTGGTCGTGACCATCCAAATCCTCATGCTCGGAACCGCGAGCACCAGTGACACCGACAAGTTCGTTTGGAACATCAGAGAGTGTGATGGTCTTCCAAATTTCACCCGTAGCTGGATAGACGATGTAAAGCTGCCGCGCTTGCGGATCAGTGATGTAGGCCATGCCTTCCAACATCAACAAACTTGGACGGGGTTCCTGCCAACCGGTAGGGGCTTCCCACGCATGCAACACGCTATAGCTGGCGGTAATCACTCCAGTTTCACAATCAATGACGTACAGTTTTCCGTCTGTTCCTAGCACGAGCGCCGCTGCGTCGTCACCACGCGCTAGCGAATGCCCGGAGTACGCCGCACCGCCTGGCAACTCCACCAGTTTCATAGTCGCCGTGCGCGTGTCCAGCAGCGCAACGCTGGTATAGGTACCGTCGATGCTGTAGTTACCTAACACAATCGGTGATTCTTCTGTACCGGAGAGAGCGGACAACCTACCATTCACATCCGGGCTTATCACCTTGGTTATTGTCGTACCGTTGACAATCAGCGCTCCATCCGCACAACCGAAAACGCTCACTTCACCCTGCGCTACGGCCTCTCCATGAACATCTGGACATTGATCTGAGGAAGCGAGTTCGGCGAAGCTTTCTCCGTCTAACACGTACACCGTAGAGCGCGCTGCACTGTTACCCGCAGTGACAATCAACCGGCCATCCACTAAAAGAGCCACCCCGTGATGCGGTTCCGCTGTGGTGTACTCGGTGGGCACATAAGCTGCGTCCAAAACTTCGGCAGCGTCGAGAATGCGAACCAGACCGGTAGCATCATCGAAGAGCACCACTACCCCATCATGAACGACGACATGGCCGGGAGTAGTAGCACGGAACACAATGTCGCTCAATTCGGGTTCAGCTTTGTAGTAGTGCAGATGATCGCCATGCACAATCCCATACACTCCCAGATCAAGCACCTGGAAACCTGCCGCGGTGCTTACAAATGCGGCGCGTTCATCACCCGCCGGGTTTAATCTGTTGAAGCCTGCTAGCACAATATTGCCTGCTTCTTCGCCGGTGAGGGCATCAAGCACTCGGATACCACCGTCATAGGTGTACGCCAAGCGGGGCACATTTGCCGCCGATTCCGTAGCGCCATTAGCGTCTTCCTCATGGTCGTGATCCTCATCGGTTGTGCTTACCGAAGTGGACGGTGTGGATTCTGGAGCGCTGGAGCAGCCGGTGAGAGCCAGTCCCATAACGACAACGGGTGCCAGTAGCACCGCGATGTATTTCAATTTGTTCATAGAACCATATGCTACCCGATAATGAGAATCATTATCAAATGGAATACATGTTTCCCGCACTAGACCTCATTTTCGGACAGATTACTAGCTTAGAACCCGAGTTTTTCCTTTTAGTGTGGCAGTAGTTATGGTGGGGTAAACCCTGGGTTTAAATCAGAGCTATTCAAAGTGGTGATATACATCACGCGATTACTTATCGTCCGTCACTGCGAGTGAGCAAAAGGACGCGAAGCAATCCAGTCATAAAAGTGTCACTTATGTGAATCTTTCCAACTCAGGTTTATTGAACAGGATCATTTTTTTGCTCAGTGGTTATCTTTTCTGGATTGCTTCGTCGCTTACGCTCCTCGCAATGACGGAGAGACTCAATACGCTACTATACGTTGCTGCGTCGTGCTGCCCCATGCTCCTCGCAGTGACGGGGAAATTCACTACGCTACCGTGTCTTGTTGCGCTGTGCTGTCCTATACTCCCCACAATGACAGAAAACTCAATCGCTACCGTATCTTGCTACGCTGTGCTGTCCTATGCTCCTCGCAGTGACGGGGAAACTCACTACGCTACCGTGTCTTGTTGCGTCGTGCTGTCCTACACTCCCCACAATGACAGAAAACTCAACACGCTACTGCACGATTACCTATCGTCCATCATTGCGAGCGACCGCAGGGCGCGAAGCAATCCAGTTACTTAAGTGTTATTCACCGCAAGTTGCTGCACACTGTGAGGATATATTCGCACTTGTGTGACTCCTTATCGTCCACCATTGCGAACGACCAAAAGGACGCGAAGCAACCCAGTCATAAAAGTATCACTTATGTGAAACTTTCCAACTCGGATTCACTGAACAAAAACCTCTTTTGCTCAGTGGTTACCTTTCTGGATTGCTTCGTCGCTTACGCTCCTCGCAATGACGGAGAGACTCGATACGTTACTATACGTTGCTACGCTGTGCCGCCCTACACTCCTCGCAGTGACGGGGAAACTCGGGTTTTACTTATGCGTGGCTGGTGATGGAAACAAACTAACCAACTATCCGGAAAATAGGGTCAATCTCAACCCAGGAACGAGCGCGCAAAACCGTTCCCGCTAGTCACCCCACATCAGTGCCGCTCTAGATGTAGCAATTGCAGTAGGAACAAGCGCGTAAAACCCATTATCGCTGGTAGTGCTTACGCATCAACATAGGATGTAGCAATTGCAGTAGGAACAAGCGCGCGAAACCGTTCCCGCTGGTCACTCCCCTACGGCACGCTCGGCAATATCGTCCGAGTCGTCGCTACTACCGTCTAGAGCGGCGAGTTTCACAGTATTGTCTGGCAACGCTTCTTGTTTAGTGTCGGCGTTCAGCGGTACGAATGGTACTCCTTTCCACAGCGACGGCGGCATCAAATCAATCTGGCGCACCGAGCGAGGTAGCAACGGGCGATTAAGATAGGTGGGCGGTGTAATCTCAATGGGTTCCAATAAGGATGCCATCGGGGAGATTACCCCCGACAACTCCACAGATAATTCGTTGCTATCTGGTGCGGTGTTTTCCGCTAGCGTCACCGCGACCGTAGCTTCTTCCGAACCACGCTCCAACAGTAACGCGCGTTCGCGCAACTGCTTCCCGACGATAACAACACTCGCTCTAGAAATCACTACCCAGCCGACTAATGCTAGTGGGCCAACTAAGCGCAACCAAGATGTCACCGGCACAAAGAAAGGCAACACTGCTGTGACTATCAGTAGCAACAAATTGGCGATAAGCCCAATTCGGCGGCGGCGCACTGCGGTGCGCGCCTCATTAGCTATCTGATGCCGAGCCGCACTGCGTAACAGTGGAGTGGATACTTCTGAATCGCTAACGGAGAGTGCAGGGGGGGGCAGAGCTTCGCGTCCATACTGCACATAATGCATCTGCTCGCCCAGATCAGCAGCAGAGTCATCCATCGGAACTTCGGTACGGTTACGCAAAAACCACGGCAACAGATATGCCAACCAGGCCACTGCGATTAGGCAAAAAACCATGCCGCCGATACTCATATGCACCACGTTATCGCTCATTGTTGGCATCTTGTTATCCGACAAGCCGGGGAAAGCAAACCTGAACTCGCACAAAGCCAGCTGAACCGTTTAGAAAACCACCGCGCAACCCGACGCTATCACTAGCCGGAAAAAACGAAATGCGCATCGTTTAGGTGAACTCACCCCCGATTAGCTCACCCGGATACTTTCACCCACCACCCCAAAACCGCGATACGCATAGTGGTGAACTCACCCCCGATTAGCTCACTCGGGTACTTTTGGAACAATATTGTCCGGCAACGCTCCCTCATAATTGAAAAGCTTGAAGCAGTTCATATCGAAATATTCGATTTTGCTGGTATCAAACGAACCTTCTGGGAGACTAGTTAACTTGCCCTGATAATTGAAGCCTTCGAAGAATGAGTACTGGGTGTTTTTAATCTTGCCAATATCGAACGAACCAACAGGAAGGGTAGTTAGAGAGCCTCCCGCGTTGAAGTAACTGAAGAAATTGTTACCAACCGTTTCAATACTGCTGGTTTTGAACGAATACTGCGGAAGACTACTTAGGTTTTTCGCATTTCGGATGAAAGAAAAGAAGAAATACTCACCAACAGTTTTAATAAAACCGGTTTCAAACGAACTATCAGGAAAGGCGCTCAACTCTCCCCCTCGATTGAACTCAGCAAAGAAATAACCACCAACAGTTTTAATGTTATCGGTTCTAAACGAATTATCAGGAAGAGTATTCAGTTTCCCATTTTCATTGAATTTAGCGAAGAAGTAATCACCAACAGTTTCGATATTGCCGATATTGAACGAACCAGCGGGAAGCTCTTTCAAACCCCCGCTACCGTTGAAAGCGAAGAAGAAGTAATCACCAACAGTTTCGATATTGCCGATATTGAACGAACCAGCGGGGAGACGATATGGTTCCGTATAGTATACGTATTCATTGGAGGAGAAGTTACTAAAGAAGTTGCTACCGACAACTTTGATAGCGCTGGTATCGAATGAACCAACTGGAAAACTAGATATAGCCCCACTGGAGTTAAAGTCACTAAAGAAGTGGTTGCCAGCGGTATCGTCGCTAGTCATAAAAAATCGCATTGCAGGCATTTGAGAAACTCTGACGATACCGACAGTAGTGCTAGACGCAGGTACCAGTGCCGTTCCAGCACCGTTTTTGAATATCCAACGTTGCTTTTCAGCAGTATCTGTTTTCGGTGTAAGAGTGATGGTGTATTCGCCCTTTTTAGCATAGCTATGAATCACGCCGCTTTCGGGGACGCTATCGGTGGTGGTGGCATCTCCCCAGTCCACGCTGTAGTCATTGGCGAAGTATTTAGCAATCTTTACTTTGCTATTTACTATATCTGCGATGACTGAGAGAACGATTTCAGGGCCGGTGGAGAGCGTGGCATAAGTGATTTCTTGTTCTTCATAAAAGACGTTATACCCCGATTTAGCAACCGTAACGCTCACTTGCGTATCATTACTCCAACTACCTCTGCTAATCGCTAATACATACTCGACACCATCATCAGTAGTAACAGTTTTAGTAAGCGCTCCCTTATTAACGCTCACATCAGCAGCGCCAGTGATACTAATATCGTCCGCCGAAAGACCAACGATCTCCGCACTGAACGTAAGAGTCAAGTTAGCGCTAGTAGTAACATCAGAAACAC
>JAIRZI010000065.1 GCA_031267295.1 Propionibacteriaceae bacterium
CACCAAATGCGCCGCTTCATACCGATACTCCGACGTGAACTTCCTCCGATGCCTCACAACACTCATAATAGACACACTCCTAAGTTAGTCATGTGTCCGGAAAACGGGGTCAACTACAAACCTGCCACACCCCAACAACATTCACAGACAAAAACAGTTCAAGCACAGGCACCCACTGCGCAGGCACGTTACATGATTCTCGTCGTATAGTGGGCGTATGGGAAAAAGAGAGGTGAGTTTATTTGATGATGGCGTTTATGATGAACTGCTAGATTTTAACAGCAACTATTTCGTCTCTCATCTCATTACTTATCTTGGCAATAAACGCAAACTTTTGCCTTTTATCAACGATGCCGTCGTAAAGGTGAAACGGCAACTTCGCAAAGAAAAGATAACCGCGTTAGATGGATTTTCTGGTAGCGGTGTCGTGGCGCGCTTGTTAAAGTACCATACGACCGACCTGATCTCTAACGACTTTGAGCAGTATTCCAAAACCGTGAATACCGTTTATCTCAAAAACAAGTCCGATGTTGATATTAGGCACCTGAAAAAGGCCATTGAGTATCTAAACACCAACAAGTTCAAAAAAACTAAATCCGATTACTTTATTACAAATAACTACGCCCCAGCAGATGATGCAGATATAAAACCTGGTGAACGTGTATTTTATACCCACCAGAATGCCGAAATCATAGACAATGTCCGTTATATGATAGACCACGATATTGACGAGGATTTACGTCAATATTGCGTAGCATCGCTGATTATTAAAGCCTCCGTTCATAATAATACTTCCGGCGTTTTCAAGGGTTTCCACAAAAAGAACGGCATAGGCCATTTTGGTGGAGCGAGTGAAAATGCACTTGCCCGTATAAAGGGAGAGATAGTGCTGGATATGCCAATTTTTGCCGAAGCTGAGAACAGTACGACAGTTTATTGCGAAGATACAAATGAACTAGTTAAGAAGATGGTGCCAGTGGACTTAGCGTATTTTGATCCTCCGTACAACCAACACCCTTATGGTTCTAATTATTTTATGTTAAACATCATCAACGGCGGAAAGCCAATCGCAGTACAGGACGGAGTAAGTGGGATTGCGAAAGAATGGCAACGCTCAGATTATAACAAACCCGTTCCTGCCGAGAAGGCGATGGACGACTTAATAAAGAATACAAAAGCAAAATATATCCTGATTTCATATAACGATGAAGGCATAATACCTATCCAGAAGTTCCAGAAGATTGTCGCTAAATATGGCGAATGGGAGCTGTTAGAGCAGGAATACAACACATATCGAGGCTCTCGTAATCTGCGAGAGCGCAGTAACAAAGTCAGAGAGCTACTTTGACTGGTCAAGAAATATTAAACAAACTTATACTCAATGGCTTGAGTGGCAATATCTAGCATCCTTGCGAATCTGATCCCGGTTTTTGCCTGGTTTGAGATAGCGATCAATGGTTGCTGGACTCATCGTTTCCAACTCGGTACGAACTGATTCTCGTCGCGCCGGTGAAGTAATGCTGACTTGCTGGTACCATAGTCGCATGAGTAACGAAGATATCTTCACCACCATTGACCATGTCGCCATCGCTGGCGCCGACCTCGACGAAGCGGTCGAGTTTTTCACGAAGCAGCTCGGTTGGTACGAACTGCACCGTGAGACCAATGAGCAGCAAAAGGTTCACGAGGCCATGATGGCCCCGGTGAAGGATTGGAATATCCTTCAGACCCGCGTGCAGCTCATCGCTCCGGCGAGCGAAGAGTCCACCGTGGCCAAATGGCTTGAAAAGAACCCGCGTGGTGGTCTCCACCACGTCGCATATCGTGTCGATGACATTGATGCCACTCTCGCTCTACTGACCGAGCGCGGCTTTGAGTTGATCGACAAGACTCCCCGTCGCGGTACTGCTAACTCCAAGATCGCCTTCATCAACCCGAAGTCGGCGCGTGGCGTGCTAACCGAGATCGTGGAGCTTGCTAAGTAGGCAACTGCTTTCCCCTCTCCGATTAAATATCTAAATATGGCTAGTTGTGCCCATCCCTGCCGGGGGTGGGCACAACTACTTAAATGAGTTGGCCGTTATTCAATGAGTTAGCTGTTCAGCAACGTTTTTTCGCATCGCTTATGCATCATTACAAAACCAAGACTGCCGGTACGCTGCATTCTTCCGTAACCGTACCGTAAAGAAAAAATCAATGCGCTTAAAACAAGCGATCACTAGGGTCATCCAAGCCGCGTAGCGCGTCATAGTCAACCAGCACACAAGAGATGCCCCGATCAGCGGCCAGTGTGCGTGCCTGTGGTTTGATAACTTGCGCCGCAAACACCCCAGCCACGTCACCTAGCAGTGGGTCACGACGCATCAAATCAAGATAGCGGGTGAGTTGCTCCACCCCAGCAATCTCACCGCGCCGTTTCACCTCGACCGCCGTGTATCTTCCATTTGGTGCCCGCAACAGTATATCTACCGGTCCGATTGGAGTTGGATATTCTCGTTGCACCAGCGTATAACCGGCACCGAACACAGCGGTGTTGGCCGCCAATAACTCCTGCAGATGTGCTTCCACACCGTCTTTCTCCAACCCGGGATCAGTTTCAAACGCTTCTTCGTGGTCATGGAATATTTCAGAAATAGCTATCAGCAATCGATCACCGGTTGCTGATACCACTTCCCACACTTCGGTAACGTCCGGTTCATCCGATTCCGGGGCACGCACCGTCATCCGGCATGGCGGACTCATCCAGTTGAGCGGTTTGTATGCTCGATCATCAGCATGAATCGACACCGCCCCATCAGTTTTTACAATGATCAATCGTTTCGCGTACGGCAGATGTGCCGTAAGTCTTCCAGAGTAGTCCACTTGACATTTCGCAATAAGGATGCGCACATCATTCAACATAGCAGTGCAGGCGCACTGTCGCTGTGAACCACCAGCAAATTAGCCAAACGCCACCTGAAGAAAACCCTCCCTAAACAACGCATCCTAAGCTAACGTCCACAGCGCTGATAAGCAAAATAATGAAAAATCGCTACGCTAGTGATATGAACCATCGCCCTAGCAAACATCTCCGCCCCCCGCGCGCGTTACTGCTAGCAGAGAACTCCTATACCGACAAGGTTGACGGACGTTGGGTAACACGTCCCAGCTATGCAGGACGCTCCGTTAAGGAGTACCACTGCCCCGGCTGCAACCAGCGTATCCAAATCGGGGAAACTCATGTGGTGGTGTGGCCACACGTTCCCCCGATCGGTGCAGTGAGCGCACTAGAGTTCCGTAAACATTGGCACACTACCTGCTGGGGACGGCGCAGGTAAATCTTAAGATTTAGTAACTGAAGTGATGCGAATCGGCTGTGCCGGGGCGTAAGGATCATCTGGTGAAACACCAATCTGGTTTAACGTCTCCAATACTTGCATCGACTGGTCGTCCATTGTTGCGAAGATAGCGTATTTCGGGCCGTCTAGCGGCAGTTCCTGATATACCAAAAAGAATTGGCTACCGTTAGTATCTGCGCCAGCATTTGCCATTGCTACCACACCGCGCGGATAAACGCTTGTGGTATCCGGGCTGATCTCATCCGCATAAAAATAACCCGGCCCACCCATACCAGTACCGCTCGGATCACCACATTGGAACATCGTGTTAGCAAATGTACGATGGCAAACGGTATCGTCGTAAAACCCTTGCGCCACCAAAGATTCAAACGAGTTGACCGTGCAAGGTGTGAGCGCACGATCCATCGTCAAAGTAACATCACCCGCTTCAAAATGAATAGTGAACTGCACTGTGCCGATAGTTGGCACATTGTCACCGTTTGGTTGCTGTACTGCCCGAGCCGGTTCACCGGCAATCAGATAAGAGCAACTCGTCACACCAGGATTAGTCGTTGTCGTGGAGGTTGTAGTCGCCGTATTAGTCGAATCTGACGTGGGTTTATCAAACGAACAACCAGTGATCAACGCCACAACCATCAAAGTGACACCAAGAAATAGAGTACGGATGCGCATTCGCAAACCTCCTTATATGCAAAATATACAAAGCCGCAAATTACTATATCTATAATTGATAATTGCAGCCAAACCACTATATACAATTGCACTATGGTAAAGCTCACTCGCATCTACACTCGCACCGGTGATGCCGGCAAAACTCGACTCTCTGATGGTAGCGCCACCCTTAAAACAGATGCTCGCGTCGCAGCATACGGTGCGGTAGACGAAGCCAACTGTGCTATCGGTGTAGCTTTGGCGTTGCCGGGAATACCGGATGAGATCGCAAAATTACTTGCACTCGTACAGAATGAACTGTTCGACGTGGGGGCCGATCTCTCTAATCCAATGGTTCCGGAACCGAAATGGGAACCGTTGCGGGTTATCGCGGAATCAGTCACCAGATTGGAACATTGGTGTGACAAGTTTGCAGCTAAATTACCGGAACTCAAATCGTTTGTGCTACCCAGTGGTACGCCGTTGGCTGCACAACTTCACGTAGTGCGTACTCTAGTGCGCCGCGCCGAACGCGCAGCTTGGGAAGCCGCTGAGGAGTATGGCTTAGAGCTAACTGCGGCACACCCCGCTGGCGGAATCAACCCAATAGCGCTACGCTACCTCAACCGTCTCTCCGATTTGGCTTTCATTCTGGCGCGTTATGCCAACTGTACGACCGGTCAAGATGAACTTTTCTGGGTGTCCGGTGGGGAACGTCATTCCGACAATAAAAAGTGAACGCACCCAACACCTTAAAGAACACGTTGCACTTTTGAGTTGCAGTGCTGACTGGCTAGTGATTTTCAGACGTTGATAGCGTGAGCGTGAAGTCTTTTCCGCTACCGGAAAAGGAGCGCATATTTATCGTTTTCCCTGTATGAGCAAGTGCTAACTCAATATGCTTTAAGACAATGCCTATATCAAACAGCCCCAATTTACCTGGAAAAACCCGCCCAATACCACGCACGTTTAGCTGTACTTTTAGCTGCCCGTCAGAAAATATCAGTTTCCAAGGTTGAAGATTCATCGCAGATGGTGCCAGTCGCGCCGCACGAGCGATAACGTTGTCTGCGTTGCTGATCTCAGAAATCTTCTTGCGCTTAAACTCGTTTTCACCGTCTCGAAATGGAACATCTGTAGCGCCAAACCCAAGTAAAATGCGATAATTTGGCGTTTTATCAAGCGGAGCCGCCATGCCACACCACACACTTCCCCAACCTTGACTTTGTAACCATAGGTCAACCTCTTGAAGCGTATAGCCGATATTCACCAACGCTTCTTCGTCATCGCCTGAAAACGCCAAGATTGCATACGGTGCCAACCCGCCCTTGAGCTTACTGCCAGCAACAACTTCAAATCGGGCGCGGTGTCCCGGCAACTGTTTTATACCCGCAAGGTATTCCTGAATCGCGCTCAGCGACTGCGCATCAAGCGGCGCTTCGTCATATTTGCGCACGCTACGACGGGCAAATATCGTTTCGTAAAGCGTCATCATAGTTTTCCCCTCCTACAGATGATGCGACTAACTTACTACTTGGTTCTTTGTATTTCACTATCTCAATGCCATGCTAAGTCGACCATCGTAATATCGGAACGGGGTCCTGCTTCCAACCAAGTAGTCAAACCAAGTGCAGAACCAGCACTCATTGCTAAATCGTAATAGGTAGCATCCACTCCGCTAGCTACGCTCACCACAAAGTCCCCAAATGGCAGTTCTAACAACTCCTCACCCACCACCTGCCGCTGTAACTTCAATCGCATAACGCGACGATTAAGGCGGAACACCGGACTTGCGGATAAAGAAAAAGCTCGATACCAAAGGAACTCATCCCCTAAGTAGCGAGCCATCCCAAGCGACCATGGCTTTGAACGCTGCGCAGTAAACTTGCGCATACCACAATCAAAAATGCCGCCTCCTGCTGTGAGCAGTCGACGGCGGATAAACAATCCCGCGATTATACATACACAAACTCCGACACTAATAGCAACCAGCACCGGTAGGTACTCTAGCCATCGCATCATAAACAGACTCTAGTGCAAGCCTCGGCGCAGTAACAATCAATACTCCAGAAAAAGTTTACTAATTTTCTTGAATAACTTTATAGCACAAGCTGCAATACCGTTCTGACAAGCATTTATGTTACTACCAGGGGAATAATGCAGAAAACGCCACACCCAAAACAATTCTTAAAGCAGCCCTAGTATCAACTCAGATGATGCAGTTCGGCGTACTTCTCCCCGGCTCTAATCTGCGCCAGATACTGATTGTAAAGATGCTCATCCTCGTCGGTGTAGTCGCCTTTCTCTATCATATCCGCCATTTTAGCGAAACCTCTACGCGCCTCATCAACACTGATTTCATGACCCATCACTGCGTGATCTGTGAGAATGGAAAGTCGATTCTCAAACACACTCATAAAGCCGCCGGCTACCGCTATCACTTCACGACGCCCGTCTTCCACGATGATCTCGGCCGCTCCTGGTGCCAACACAGTGAGTAACGGCTCATGGTCAATAAGGATGCCAAGTGACCCTTCGACATTACGCACCGTGACACCAACAGCCTCACCTTGCCAGATAATGCCCTCCGGCGAGACGACCTCAACTTGGATCGGAGAACTACTCACAGCAACCTCACTTAAGTTTCTCCCATTGGGCATACACGTCTTCCATACCGCCGACGTTAAAGAATGCCTGCTCAGGAATCTGATCTACCTCCCCATCGCAGATCATACGAAAACCTTCAATGGTGTCACTCACCGGCACCGTGGAACCGGGCACACCAGTGAACTTCTCAGCGGTGTAGGTATTCTGCGACAAGAACTGCTGAATCCGTCGCGCCCGGTTTACGACAACCTTGTCCTCTTCGGAGAGTTCGTCGATACCGAGAATAGCGATGATGTCTTGCAGTTCCTTATTACGCTGCAAAATCTGCTTTACCCGAGTGGCCACGTTGTAATGTAACTCGCCAACATACTCCGGCGCTAAGATACGCGAAGTAGATGTCAGCGGATCAACTGCCGGATACAACCCACGCGATGCAATGTCACGGGATAGCTCAGTGGTGGCGTCCAAGTGGGCGAACGTAGTCGCCGGAGCTGGGTCGGTGTAGTCGTCTGCAGGCACATAAATAGCCTGCATCGAAGTGATAGAGTGACCGCGCGTAGAAGTAATACGCTCCTGTAGCTGTCCCATCTCGTCAGCCAAGTTCGGTTGATAACCCACAGCGGACGGCATCCGTCCTAACAGCGTTGAAACCTCAGAACCCGCTTGAGTGAATCGGAAAATGTTGTCGATGAAGAGCAGCACATCCTGGTTCTCCACATCACGGAAATACTCCGCCATAGTGAGCGCTGATAAAGCCACTCGCAACCGGGTGCCCGGCGGCTCATCCATCTGTCCGAAGATGAGCGCAGTATCTTTGATAACTCCAGCATCGGCCATTTCGTTGATAAGGTCGTTGCCTTCACGGGTGCGCTCCCCCACACCAGCAAACACCGAAGTTCCACCAAAGTTATGCGCAATACGATAAATCATTTCTTGAATAAGTACCGTCTTGCCAACACCAGCACCGCCGAACAGCCCAATCTTGCCACCTTGCACATATGGGGTGAGCAGATCAAGTACTTTGATACCAGTTTCTAGCATCTGGGTCTCGGGTTGCAAAGCATCGAAAGTAGGCGGCTCGCGGTGGATTGGCCAACGTTCGGTAATCTCGAAAGTGGTGGGGTCAACATTCAAGCATTCACCGGTGACGTTCCACACTTTGCCCTTAGTGAGCGAACCCACCGGCACAGTGATAGGAGAGCCGGTATCAGTTACCCGTGCGCCGCGCCGTACCCCATCAGTCGGTTTCAAAGAGATGCAACGCACCGTCTCATCACCGACCTGCAACTCGACTTCCAAGGTGAGTGTTTTAACCTCCCCCTGAATCTCGGCATCTACCTGCAGCGCATTGTGAATCTCAGGGATATGGCCGACAGGAAACTCCACATCAACGACAGAACCGATGACGCGAGTGACGCGACCGGTGCCAACGGTTTTCTCAGTGGCAGTTGCGCTCATTCGTTTCTCCTTCTAGTCGCTCGGCGTTACTGCGCCGAGCAACGATTACCCGGACAGCGCTCCTGCGCCGCCGACGATCTCGTTTATTTCCTGGGTGATCTCTGCTTGACGAGCCTGGTTAGCATCGCGCGTCAGTGAATCAATGAGTTGTTTAGCGTTGTCGGTCGCGGAATGCATCGCTTGTTGGCGAGCCGCCAACTCCGATGCTGCCGACTCCATCAACGCGAAATGGATACGGTTAATGATATATAACGGCAATAGTTTATCGAGCACCACAGCAGCTTTAGGTTCATAGTGATACTCATCGGACATCCGGGTAGGGTGCGTCGCTAAGGCAGTTGAGTCTTCTTCCACAACCTCCAACGGCAACAATCGTACGATCTGCACCTGCTGACTCACCATCGACTTAAAGCGAGTGAACACCACATGAAGTTCATCTACCCCACCTTCTCCAGTGGGTTTCAAGAACTCCTCTATGAGTCGTACGCCGATCTGCTTTGCATTCTTGTAAGTAGGTTTTTCCGAGAAATCCATCCAGAAATCGGCCACCTGACGATCACGGAACGTTAAGTAGTCTCTTGCTTTGCGCCCACAAGTGTAGACATCTAGCTCTTTATCTTCCTCTTCAAGACGTTTGATTAGACCCTCTGCGGTACGGATGACGTTAGCGTTATACGCCCCTGCCAAGCCGCGATCAGCGCTGATGATCAACACCGCAGCCCGCTTACACACCGCCGGTTCAATCGTCAAGGGATGTAGTTCATCGGTGTGCGCCGCCACATCAGAGACCGCACGAATCAGTTCCTCGTTGTACGGCACCGCCCGTCTAGCCCGCGCTTGGGCACGCATCACCCGGGAAGCTGCAATCAACTCCATCGCTTTGGTGATCTTCATCGTCGCAGAAACTGACTTGCGTCGTTCCCGCAACTCGCGCAGTGTGGCAGGCATTTAGCCTCGCTTCCCAGTAACTATCTTGGCCTGGTCAATGTCGTCATCGTTTACTTCTTCGGCTTCAACCGCGCTCAGCAAACGACCATCAGAGAGCCGGAATCCAGCCTTGAATTCAGCAATAGCAGCTTCCAACTTGGCTTCGGTTTCGTCTGCTAACTTGCCGGTCTCGGCGATAACTTGTAACACATCAGAGGTAATCGCCAAAGACTCATGGAATTCACTTTCGAACCGCAACACATCTTCCACCGGCACGTCGTCTAATTTTCCGCCGGTACCTGCCCAGATAGACACTGCCTGCTTCTCCATTGACATCGGGTTAGCGAGCGGTTGACGGAGCAGTTCGGTGAGCCGGGCACCGCGATCTAACTGCCGCTTAGATGTCTCGTCAAGATCGGACGCGAACATAGCGAACGCCTGCATATCGCGGTACTGCGCCAAGCTGATTTTCAGTGTGCCCGACACCTTTTTCATCGCCTTTGTCTGCGCCGCACCACCGACCCGCGACACCGAAATGCCGACATCAATAGCTGGACGTTGGTTGGCGTTGAACAGATCGGACTGCAAGAAAATCTGGCCGTCAGTGATTGAGATCACGTTGGTGGGGATATAGGCCGACACGTCGTTAGCTTTAGTTTCGATGATCGGCAACCCGGTCATTGAACCACCACCGATGGCATCAGAGAGTTTCGCGCAACGTTCCAGCAGCCGGCTGTGCAGATAGAACACATCACCCGGATAGGCTTCTCGACCCGGTGGACGTCGCAGTAGCAGCGACATGGCGCGATACGCCTCCGCTTGTTTCGTTAGATCATCGAAAACAATCAGCACATGCTTACCTTGGTACATCCAATGCTGTCCGATCGCAGAACCGGCATAGGCTGCGATATATTTGTAGCCCGCAGGGTCAGATGCCGGAGAGTTGACGATGACGGTGTACTCCATCGCACCGGCTTTCTCCAGGTTCTCACGCACCTCAGCCACAGTGGAGTTCTTCTGCCCAATAGCAACGTAGATGCACCGCACTTGCTTCTTGGGATCACCCGATTCCCAGTTAGCTTTCTGATTGATGATGGCATCGGTGGCGATGGCAGTTTTGCCGGTTTTCCGATCCCCGATAATCAGTTGTCGCTGACCCCGACCGATAGGTGTCATTGAATCGATAGCTTTCAGACCAGTCATCAACGGTTCGTTGACTTCTTGCCGATCCATCACACCAGCAGCCTGTAACTCCAACGGACGGCGGCCTTCGATGTTCTTAACCGACCCTTCACCGTCTATCGGGTTGCCCATAGCATCCACAACACGACCTAAGTAACCGTCGCCTACCGGCACCGATAGAATATCACCAGTGCCTCGCACCGTTGAACCTTCATCGATACCGTCAGAATCGCCGAGCACTACAACGCCGATCTCGCGCGCGTCAAGGTTTAGTGCGATGCCAAGTGTGCCGTTTTCGAACTGCAACAGTTCGTTCGCCATCACATTTGGCAACCCCTCGACTCTAGCGATACCGTCGCCGGAGGTGACCACACGACCGATCTCTTCCCGAGCCGCGTCATCAAGCGTGAACTTGGTAACAAATTCGTCCAGCGCGCCACGGATTTCATCCGGGCTGATGAGCAGTTCCGCCATTTGCGTCCCACTTTCTTTCTTCCCCCATCGGGGATGTCAAACCAAAATGCCTTGTTGTTCGATAACTTGTTTGGCTTTCGCCATACGTGTCGCCATAGAACCGTCAATCACTTCGCCAGCGATCTCGACCCGCACCCCGCCAACCACCTTGCGGTCGATCTTTAAGAATGGGTCAATCTCGGTGCCATAGATGCGCTTCAGTTCAGCGATCATCTGCTTTAACTGCGGTTCATTTAGCGCAATCGCTGTGGTGACGGTAGCTCGCAGACTAGCTCGCAGGTCAGCCCCAATATCGAGATAATGCTGCAATACGCGCACATAACCGCCAGTCTGTCGCCCTACCGCCAACTTAGCCATCGTCAAAGCCACTTCACTGACCGCGTCACCCAGCAATTTTGAAATCAACTCTTCGCGGGCATGTTTCGGATAGCTTTGCTCTCCAATAACTGTCAGCAGTTCGGGGCTGTTTTCCACAGCAACGATGAGCCTAGCCAAATCGGAACGCACCCGAGCGGAATCACCAGCAGCACTACGCCATAACAGCCGAACCGCCGCATCATCAAGGACGGTTCGCAGTGCCAAACCGGATTCATGTGATTCGGCTGCGCTTTGCTGCACAACACGCAACGCATCGGCAGCAATCTTGCCGGTAAACAACTTGGCGGTTAACGCCCGCCTACCAGTCTCTGCAAGCACCGGATCGGTCATTCGCCTACCCAATAGCCCGTATTCACTGATCAGATCGGAAACCGCCAACACTTCAAGCGCTGTCGCCTCTTTAGGGGCGACAGCGTCTACCACACGCTGCAGATCAACTGTCAAACCGCTCACGTCAGACTCAACCCTTCATCGCTGGCTGTGCCGCCAACTGCTCCAGGAACCTGTCAACAGCACGTTTGGCGCGAGCGTCATCTTCGAGAGATTCACCGACAATCTTCGATGCCAAAGTGGTAGCAAGCGTACCCACTTCACCCCGAAGCTGACTGGAGACGACTTCCCGCTCAGTCTCGATCTGCGCTTTGGCTTGTTCGACCATTCGAGTTGATTCCCGAGTTGCCTGTTCCCGCGCCTGCTCAATGATCGTTGCCGCTTGAACCTTAGCCTGATCGCGTATCGCATTCGCCTCACCGCCGGCACTGGCCAACTGCTCCGCATACTGCTCACGTAGCGCGTCCGCCTCTACCTGAGCTTTCTCAGCGAGTTCTATCCCGCCTTCGATCTGTCTGGCACGCTCTTGGTACATCTTCTCAAAGTTCGGCGAAATGAACTTTGCGAAGCCGAACCAGATAAGCCCGGCTGTCACCAGCCCAATAGCGACCTCGAAGATGTTGTGCGGTGCGAGCGGCCCCAAGTTGATCTCAAGCGGGCACAATGCACTTAGCATCATGCTTGCCTACCTTTCGCCTGCGAAAGACTCAGAGCACGAACGCAAGCACGAACGCCAAAATGGCCAAAGCCTCGATGATAACCGCACCGATCATAGCGGAGGACTGCATCTTGGAGTGCGCTTCAGGTTGACGAGCCGTGTCATGCACTACGGATACGAATACCCACGCTACGTTGATGGCCACCGTGATAGCGACGATGGCATACCCGTAGAGTTTGAAAGCGCTTTCAGGGATTTCCAGCAGAAACATTCTCTTTCTTTCCTTTCAGTGGCTCCCCCGATCTGTTTAACGGAGGAGACGTTTTCTTTCTCAGTGCCCGTGTGACACCGAAGAAGCTATGTAATTTGCGCTCAACAAGGTAAATAAATACGCCTGCATGAACCCAATAAACAGTTCGATTGCGATAATCAACAAAGATAATGCAAACGAACCGAATCCAGCTACGTTGTATAGCAGCGAAGTGGATTCGCTCACCAGCCAACCGCCGCCGACCACAAACACCAACACCCCTAAGTGTCCGGCAAACATATTCCCGAACAACCGGATTGTTAACGTCAACGGACGGGTGATGAACGCCGACATAAACTCCAATGGCATAACCAGAGGTGCTAGCCATAACGGTACACCACCCGGAAGTAGTTGCACCATGAAGTATTTCAAGCCGTGTTCACCAATGCCAGCCCCGATGTAGGCAATCCACACCACTAACACCACGCCCATGGTGTAACCGATGTTAGCGAACGTCGGGAACATGAAGTAGAAAAACTCACCGAACCAGTTGTTCATTAGCACCAAAACAAAAATAGAGACTAGAAATGGCACATGCTTCTCATAATTATGCCCGATGGAAGTACGGGCGATGCCGGAGCGCACAAAATCGTAGATATATTCCACACAAAACTGCCATTTCTTCGGAATGATGGTCAGTTTGCGTGAAATTGGAATGAAGAAAGCCAAAATCAAGATGCCTGAAATGATCAGTTGCAGCATCGGCTTGTTGATTACGAAATCGAACGCCGAAGAGTTGCCAAAATGAATAACGGCAAGGTCATGGAACTCGAAATCATGCATACCGGGAGATTCATACTCGACGGGGACATGTCCGGCGGGCGGCCTAAGCAACCACCCGATAGCGACCAGTACACCAACAATACCGACTGGCACCACAAGACGTTTCACTTCTTATGCACCTCCGTAACGTTTGATGAGCAGAAAAACGCTAAGCGCTAATCCGAAGAGAATACCGATTAAAAATGCATATGGCACAGCGAAGAAGCGCTGGATGAGATAACCAATCCCGCCATACAACAGCACGCCTGTTATCAAATCTGCAACCACACGCTCGCCAGCTCCTTGACCAGTGGCCGGGGCGACATCTTCCTCCAGCACCGCACTCATACTAACGTCTCCCAATCAGCACGCGGCAGATAACCGCCTTGCGCGCGCAGTTCCTGGGCGGAGGGTCGTGCTAACAGTAGCGAGCCAATCCATGCTGCGATAGCACAACCACCAGCTATAAAAAACCACAGTCGTTCGACAGCGCTGGAGAATAAACCACGCGCGCTACAGAACCACAACACGAACCCTAGGCCACCAATACGCGCGATCAAAGCCAGTGCCATGATCGCAGCTCCAAATCGGTTACCACTATGCATAGCTGCCATCGCCACCAGTGACAGCATCAAGTATGCCAGCACACAACCGCCGGCAAACAGCGCACTAACACCACCGGGTTTTCCCGCGACGATAAAACCCAACGCACCCACGAGCAGCACAACACCAGCTACTATCCCCGCATCTTTACTGGGGACACCAAACATGCGCGAACGCTGTTCAGACCGCGTGGCTGCGGTCGATACGACGGCGAGACTCAATTGAACGGGCCTTTCTGGGGCAGCATTGCCGGATATAGCTCAGTGTTCAGAACGTTATCATATGTAAACCAAAACACCCACGTTGGCGCGTTTTGATGAGACAACTTAACTGTGCGTGGCGCTCGGGAGTGAGATTTTTCCTATTGACTTGTCAGAGATTTCTCGTCTCCCGTTACGTATCGTCACCAGAAACAACAGCACCGCCACTCCGACCAACATCACCGCCAACCACCATTGTCGTAACAGCGCTATCCCAACTACGCCATACGCGAACAGCGCCGTCCAGAGATACATCACCACAACGGTGCCAACCATCGAATGTCCCCGGCTGAGTAGTTGATGATGTAGGTGTTCTTTGTCGGCTTCAAACCACCATCTGCCCCGTAAGGTGCGTCTGATGTAGCTCAATACCAAATCCATCAGCGGTACAAACATCACCGCCAACGGCAGCATAAACGGCATCCAAATACCGGCCTTGTCGGTGGCTAGCAACGATGAATCGATCTGGCCGGTAAATGAGATAGTAGAGCAGGCTAATAACAAGCCTAAAAGCATGGAACCAGAATCGCCCATGAACATCTTCGCTTTGTGGAAATTGTGCGGGAGGAATCCTAAACACACCCCCATGACCACCACAGTGATCAGGCTGGACGTGGTACATACTGAGAGACTGCGCTCAAACGCCAACGAGTAGGTGTAAAGAAACATCGCGGATGCCCCGATACCCACCACGCCGGAGGACAACCCGTCCAGCCCATCGACCAAGTTAATAGCATTGATAATCACAAAGATAAAAATGACGGTAACCAAGATGGACGTGGGCGTGTTCAACGCATAAATGGAACCCGGCAACGATATCCAATAAAGTCGCACCCCATGCAGCACTGCGACCCCCGCAGCTACCACTTGACCGAAAACTTTAGCAATCACCGGAAGGTCGATCAGATCGTCAATAGCTCCTACTATGCAGATAATCAGTGCCGCCAAAAACACCCCCATAGAATCGCGGGTGACTACCGTGTGTGAACTCAAAAACGGCAAGCGGGACGCGATGAAGAACGCTATACCGACACCACTAAGCATCGCCAAACCGCCAAAATATGGCACCGGTTCCACATGTACGTCGCGGCTACGGGGTACCGCTACCGCACCGATACGCACCGCAACTCTGCGAAACAACCCCGATGACAGATAAGTGATGCCTGCGGCGATTAACATCACCAGAATGTATTCACGCATCGGGTAACTCCACATCCGGCCAAACTGTCTGTAGCGCCGCCACGCTAAGTGCTCCAGCACGAAGCACTCGCCCCTTTGGGGTGGCGACAAACTCCACAATAGTGGATGCTACGTCACCAGGCGTTGCGCCACCATCAAGATATACGCCAACTGCGTCTCCGAACATCGCTTCGGCACTAACACAGTCAGTAGCTGCCGGTTCCCCAGTACGGTTAGCAGAACTGACGGCAAGCGGACCGGTAGCCAATAGCAGTCTTTGCAGGAACGGCAAAGCTGGCACTCGTAGCGCCACACTTGCCGATTTATCGCCCAAATCTAGCTGGGACGCTGCGCAACTTCGCCGTAGTACCAATGTGAGCGCTCCCGGCCAGAATGCGGCGGCTAGTGCCTGCGCCCCTGCGGGGATACTTTCGACCAGTTCAAACGCCTGTGCGCTATGGGATGTCAGCACCGGGGATGGTTGCTGTCTACTGCGACCTTTCGCATCTAACAAGCGTTGTACTGCCTGTGGGTTGTACGCATCTGCGGCCACACCATACACCGTATCGGTAGGGAACACGACCAACTTCCCCGCCCGGAGGGCTGTCAGCGTCACGTCGCTAACCTGAGAACTCAGTTCGTCGCCCGCCACATAGCATTTAACGATCATGTACCTATCCTACGAGCCGTGACATAGCGTGGCCGATCCGCTAAGTCACTATGCTCTACGATCTCGTCAAAGCCCCCAACTGTCATCAACGCTGCTGGCGCTGTGCAGCCTTGTGAATCATCGTGTTCGAGTGCCAACAACCCGTCCGGACGTAGCAACGCAACCGCAGTACCAGCTATCGCCCGCAGTGCGTCCAAACCATCGTCACCTGAAAACAACGCCATGTCGGGATCGCGGTTGATCACATCGCTCGGTAACGTCTGTCGCACAGTTGTTGGCACGTACGGCGGATTAGAGACCACCACATCTACCATGCCGATCAGATCTGGAAAAGCTGTGGTGAAATCAGCTAATCGCAGATCAACTCCGCTAGTTGCAAGATTCTGTACCGCATAGCGATATGCCGTTTCTGAAAGTTCCGCCGCATGAATATGGGCAACGATGTCAGCCGCCGCCAACTCACTGCTGAGCGACTTGGCGATCACGCCCGACCCGGTACCCAGATCACAGATCACCACCGGCAGTTGCCAACAACGCTTAGTGATCCAGTCGAGCACCAACTGCACTAAACCTTCTGTTTCCGGACGCGGAATGAACACCCCAGAGCCAACCTGCACCGAAATGTTACGAAAATAAGCTATACCGGTGAGATGCTGCACCGGATGCCTAGCGGCTCTGAGTTCCAGCAGTTGGTCATAACGCGCTATCGCGTCCAATGGCACGTCGGGGATGAACGTCAACGATACCGGAGCAACATCAAGCACATGTGCCAGCAGGAAACGCGCATCTGCTGCCGGACTAGGCAAACCAGCTTGAGAAAGCCGGTTTATCCCCCTAGTCAAAACCGCATTAGGACGCATACTAAATCTGCTCCGCAGCCGATTCCAGCCGTTCCTTGAGATCGGCTGCCTGCAACGCTTCAATCACAGCGTTCAAATCACCCGCTAACACATCGGTTAAGTTATATGCCTTGTAACCAATGCGGTGATCGGCGATGCGGTTTTCCGGAAAGTTATAGGTGCGAATACGCTCAGAGCGATCCACCGTACGCACCTGTAATTTACGCGCTTGCGCAGCCTGCAGTAACGCTTGATCTTCCGCCGCCTGCACTAACCGGGCGCGAAGAATGCGCATAGCTTGTTCTTTATTCTGCAACTGCGAACGCTGATCTTGACAAGTAACTACAATCCCCGACGGCAAGTGAGTGATCCGTACTGCCGAATCGGTGGTGTTTACACCCTGTCCGCCTTTACCTGTAGAACGGTAGACATCAATACGCAAATCGTCTTCATTTAAATCCACTTCATCCGCCTCGACATCCGGCATAACCAAAACACCGGCGGCAGAAGTGTGAATACGCCCTTGGCTCTCAGTTACCGGCACTCGCTGCACCCGATGCACTCCGCCTTCAAACTTCAACACCCCGTAGGGTGCGTTTTCTGGAGCTGAATTATTAGCTGCCCGGAACGCTATCGTCGCAGATTTAATACCGCCAAGGTCGGTGGATTCGGATTCCAGCAGTTCGGTTTTCCATCCGCGCCGCTCGGCGTATTTCAGATACATGCCGTATAGATCATTGGCAAACAACGCCGATTCTTCACCACCTTCGCCGCTTTTGATCTCCACAATGGCATCGGCTAAGTCGTTGGAATCACGCGGGGCAAGCAGCACAGTTAGTCGCGCCGTCACCACTTCAAGCTGCTGTCGCAATCGCTCAACTTCTATAACGAAAGATTGGTCAACATGCGCCAACTCCTCCGCCACACTCAAATCATCATTGATGTGCTCATATTCGGCGAACGCAGCAACGATAGGAGCCAGTAACGCATAACGACGCCCAACCTTGCGGGAGCGAGCTTGGTCAGTGAATATCTCCGGGCTGGCCAATTCGGTCTCAAGACTTGCATACTCCTCCCGCAGCCCGGCGGCAGATTCGAACACGCTCTACTTATCGATCTTCTTACCGTAGCGCCGCTCGAAACGAGCCACTCGACCACCGGTATCTAGAATCTTCTGTTTCCCGGTGTAAAACGGATGGCATTGACTGCAAACGTCGGCATGCATAGTGTCACCGTGCAGTGTAGAACGGGTTGTGAAGATGTTGCCGCAGGTGCAGGTCACTGTGACCTCGTGGTAATCGGGATGTATCCCCTGTTTCATGTCTTGTCTCCTTAATTCGCAAGCTCGGGTCGCTTTACGCCTGGTTACCGCCAAGCATAGAAGACGCGCGTGAACCGAGCCGACTGTCCAGTGTAGCCGCATAGGTAACACCGGAGCGAATCAGAACACTCCAGCAACATGATCCCTCCAAATGTTCTCACCCCAAAAAAATGCATGGCGCGAAAACTGTTGCGGCTGTTAACCAAACAGCGCACTTCATGAAGAGTGCGCACGCTTACTCAGACGCCGCCGCCGTAGTTTTCGAGATCAGCACCATGAACTCAGCGTTAGATTGTGTTTTACGCATCCGCGACAGCAGTACTTCCAAAGCGCTTTGACTTTCCATGCCTGCCAAAGTACGTCGTAGCCCCCAGATGAGCTTTAACTCCGCAGGGGTCAGCAGCAGTTCTTCGCGTCGCGTTCCGGAAGCTTCCACATCAATAGCTGGGAAAATGCGTTTGTCAGCCAGTTGTCGTGACAATCGAAGTTCCATGTTTCCAGTGCCTTTGAACTCCTCAAAGATCACCTCGTCCATCTTGGAGCCGGTTTCGACAAGCGCCGTAGCCAGAATGGTGAGCGAACCACCGTTTTCAATATTTCGCGCCGCACCAAAAAACCGTTTTGGCGGATATAACGCTGCCGAATCAACGCCACCGGAAAGGATACGTCCCGACGCAGGAGCTGCTTGGTTGTATGCTCGCCCCAACCGAGTAATGCCATCAAGCAGGATTACCACGTCTCTGCCCAACTCCACCAGCCGCTTCGCCCGTTCGACAGCTAACTCGGCGACAGTAGTATGGTCGTCCGCCGGACGGTCGAAAGTTGAAGCAATCACATCACCTTGCGTATTGCGTTCAAAATCGGTGACCTCTTCGGGACGTTCGTCCACCAACACCACCATGAGGTACACATCGGGGTTGTTAGTGGTGATGGAGTTGGCTATTGACTGCATAACCATCGTCTTGCCAGCTTTCGGTGGGCTGACGATCAAACCACGCTGCCCTTTGCCGATCGGGGACATCATATCGATAAGACGTCCCACCATGTTGGAAGACGCAGTTTCCATCCGCAGACGTTCCTGCGGATAGAGCGGAGTCAATTTGGCAAACTCAGGACGACCGCGCATCGTCTCCGGATCAGCACCGTTCACTTTGTCCAGACGCACTAGCGGTTGATACTTCTGCTGCCGCTCCCCCTCACGCGGTTGCCGAATCGCACCGACAACAGCGTCGCCTTTACGTAGTTCATATTTACGCACCACGCTGAGCGATACATAAGCGTCTGCGGAACCCGGAAGATAACCGGACGTGCGCACGAACGCATAATTATCCATCACATCAAGTATGCCGCGCACTTCGAGCAAAACGTCGTCTTCGCGTACGGCAGGAGCCTCATTATCGTAGCCTTCACCGTTGCTCCGAGTTCGTCTACCCTGTTGCCGTTGTTCCTGCTGCCTTTCACGTTGCCGACGTCTGCGGTGACGTGCATTCGGATCGTCTTCGCTTTGCTGCATATGATCAGTGGTGGGCGCAACACGTTCCTGGGAACGTGTCTCGGAATCAACACTTGGTTTACCACTGTGGCGACGACGATTACCATCCCGATCACGACTTAACTGGTCAAGTCGAGCGCCCACCTCGTCACTGACATGGGTGGTCGTTCCCTGTTTAGTTACGCTATTTAGCGTTTGTTCCTGATTCGCAGCCACCACGCGCCGCTGCGCGCGGTTGGTGTTCGCATGGGCGTTGTTGATCGCAGCTATCAAATCCTGTTTTCGCATCGCCGTAACGCCTTTGAGGCCTAGGCTGCTAGCCCGTTGTTTCAACTCTGGTAATTTCATAGCTGTTAAAACCGCAGCTCCACTATCTGCGGCAGTGTTCTGAGTATCAGTCACTAGTGTCCTTTTCTGCTGATGATCAAGCGGCGTAGCCGTACTACCTCGGAGCCGATTCCGCATCTACAGGGGTCTGTTGTGCATTGAAATCAGCGACCGCACGAACCATCTCGGTCTGCCTGCCAAAACGATAGTTAGCAAAGCAATAACGCCAACGGCGTCAAAGACAGACTAACAGATGAAACGACTGCAACCAAGCAACGTGGCAACAACACGATAATTTGATTATAAGCCGACTCTTAGTGACGGCTTCTCGCCCAGATATAGCTCTACATGGAGAAAGTCCGGGCGCGTGGTGTTTGGTGGTGGGGTGCGCGCCCGGACTTTCATGGGGGTCGAGCAACAGTGTAGCACTAGATAACATTTTTGACACAAGAGTTATCTTCTGAATAGCGAGCAACATTTTTTTGAGAACTGCGCCCAAAAAAGATTCTCTGGATGACGCATAAGGCGTTGTTGCTAGGGGTTATCGTCGGTGTTTTATCTGCCGTTGTATAAGGTTTTGCGCTGCGGGGCAATCTCACCTCAGCTAAGCAGATCTTAAAAAAGTTTTCCACAGATTTTCGATACCCCCTTGCGCTCACTCAGGTATAGCAACAATTGTTTGGACATGAAACCACACTGGTTCTTTGAAACTCCGGTATTGCCGGAAGCGATTCCTGATCCCTACGAACCGCCAAATCGTTTTGCACTTCGTATCGTCTCCGTCGCTCCGATTGAAACACAGCAACCCCCCAGCCATAACGCCACCGGCATGTTGGAGTGGATCACTCGAACGGTAGCAGAAACATTATGCGGTGCCCGCGCAGTGACGCAGTTGGAAAGATGGTTAGCACCGACAACTTGCAGACGGCTACGAATAGCAGCCCACGACGGTGGTTGGGGCGACCCTCGCAACGCCAAAGTAACTTGCATAAGAGAGCATGAGAAAGTCATCGCCGCAGTAGCGCATTTAGCAAAAAATGGACGCATAGTAGCGGCTGTTATTCGTTTAGAAGCTCAGCATGGCCGTTGGCGCTGTACCAACTTCGACCTGCTCTTACCGGGTGCCATGATCGAACCATAAGCGCTGTCGACAACGAAGCAGAAGCAGGCTAGGTGGCTAGCACCGCGCAGGTAAGCAACGTGTCAGCGCACTCCGACACGACCGTGGCAATTCTTGAATTTCTTCCCAGAACCGCACGGACAAGCTTGGTTGCGTCCGACACCTTCAAAGATCGACTTCTCCTCTTTCGCCATAGCTCGGCTGGGTGTTCCGTCAGCACCCTCCTTAGCAGGGCCGGAAAGTCGCATCCGCGAAGTGGTAGCTCCCGTCACTACTTCATCCAGTGCGCTCACTGTCTTTGTACTGGCAAGTCTTGCTCTCAGTGCAGCCGCAGTTGCCGCATCCTCAGCTACATCTTGAGCACTCTTATTGGTGATACTCACTGCCGGTTGCTGTTCCACAATCTGCGCGTTGAACAGGAACTTAACTACATCCTCTCGGAACGCAGTTTGCATCCCATCAAATAGCATCGCACCTTCGCGCTTGTATTCGACCAACGGGTCACGTTGCGCCATCGCGCGTAATCCGATACCCTCTCGCAGATAGTCCATATCGTAAAGATGTTCTCGCCATTTACGGTCGAGCATCGACAGCCACACCCGACGTTCAAACTCATGGGCACGTTCTTCACCAAGTTCTGCGGCACGCGCCTGATACACCTCATGAGCATCGGTAACGAAAGCGTCAACCAACTCTGCGGCATCAGTTACTGTAGCGAAATCTTTTTGAAGCAACGTGGTGGGGAACACTGTGCGTACCTGATTCCAGATAGCGTCGAGATTCCACTCCTCAGCGAAACCGACAGCTTCCGACATGACGGCAGCACGCACCACGTCGTCGATGTCATGCAGCAGCGTCTCGGATACGTCCGTTCCCTCTAACACTTTGCGACGGTCTGAGTAGACGGCGAAGCGCTGTCGATTCATCACATCGTCGTACTTCAACACATTCTTGCGAGTCTCGAAGTGCTGCGCCTCAACCATCTTCTGGGCACTCTCGATGGCGTTCGACACTATTTTGTGCTCGATCGGCATGTCTTCTGGCAAATTTGTCATCGCCATGAAGCGCTCTACGATGTCGGACTTAAACAGCCGCATCAGATCGTCTTGTAGCGAAAGATAGAATCTGCTTTCACCGGGATCACCTTGTCGGCCAGAACGGCCGCGTAACTGGTTGTCTATCCGGCGGGACTCGTGACGCTCAGAACCGAGCACATACAGCCCGCCGACAGCTACCACTTCGTCATGTTCGGATGCCACTTGAGCTTCTAGCTCTTTAAGCGTGAGCGGCCAAGCAGCTTCATACTCGTCTGAGGTTTCAACCGGATCGAGACCCGATTCGCGTAGCCGCAAGTCGGCTAAAAACTCCGCGCTACCGCCCAACATGATGTCGGTGCCACGACCTGCCATGTTGGTGGCCACCGTGACGGCTCCTTTGCGTCCGGCAAGAGCCACCACGGTGGCTTCACGTTCATGTTGCTTCGCGTTCAGCACGTTATGCGGCACTCCAGCGAGTTTCAGACGATGGCTTAACAGTTCAGATTTCGCCACCGAAGCGGTGCCCAACAACACCGGCTGCCCCACCTCATGACGCTTCTTTACATCAGCTACCACAGCGTCGAATTTGGCATTTTCACTACGGTAAATGAGATCGGGTTGATCTTGGCGAATCATCGGCATATTGGTGGGGATCACCACTACCCCCAAACCATAGATTTTCTGAAACTCATCCTCTTCAGTTTTTGCCGTGCCAGTCATTCCGGCTAGTTTCGTATACATTCGGAAGTAGTTCTGCAGCGTGATAGTGGCGAGAGTTTGATACTCATCCTTGATCTCCACACCTTCTTTCGCTTCCAACGCCTGGTGCAGCCCCTCATTAAAGCGTCGTCCGATCAAAGTACGGCCGGTGTGTTCATCGACTATTAACACCTCACTGTCAAGCACGACGTAGTCGCGGTCACGGTGGTATAACTCCTTGGCGCGAACGGCGTTGTTGAGAAATCCAATGAGCGGTGTATTGGCACTTTCGTAAAGGTTCTCTATGCCTAGGCGATCTTCAACTACTTCGACTCCATGGTCAAGCACCGCTATAGTGCGTTTTTTCTCATCCACTTCGTAGTCAATGTTCTGCTTGAGCCGCAGCGCAATGTCGGCGAACACCGGATACCACGTCTTATTCTCCTCAGCCGGCCCGGAGATGATAAGTGGAGTACGCGCTTCGTCAACAAGGATGGAATCGACCTCATCCACTATCGCGTAGTGATGCCCGCGTTGTACGCAATCGGCAAGCTGTATCGCCATATTGTCGCGCAAATAATCAAAACCAAACTCGTTGTTGGTTCCGTAAGTGATGTCGGCACCATACTGACGACGCCTAGTTGCGGGATCCATCTGCGCTAGGATTACACCTACGTCAAGACCAAGGAAGTGGTGTACCCTACCCATCTGTTCGCTCTGATATTTAGCAAGGTAATCGTTAACGGTGACGATATGTACTCCCTGACCTGACAAGGCGTTGAGATAACTCGGCATCAAGGCAACAATAGTTTTACCCTCACCGGTTTTCATCTCGGCAATGTTGCATTCATGTAGTGCCTGCCCGCCCATCATCTGTACGTCGAATGGACGTTTTCCGAGCACCCGCCAACACGCCTCTCGCATAGTGGCGAACGTTTCCGCTAACAGCGAATCCAACGATTCGCCTCGCTCAATACGAGCGCGAAAACTAGCGGTTTGGGAACGCAACTCTTCGTCGCTCATCGCCTTGAAATCAGGCTCAATGCTAGCGATCTGGTTAGCAACACCAGCGAACCGTTTCACGATCCGCTCCTCGCCCATGTGCAACAGCTTGTCTAAAAAGCTCACTTTGGATTATTCCTCACTCAATCGCATCCCGCATGTCATGGCGACAATCGGGCCATGCACAGTCTACCGGGTGGTATGCATCTGTTCGGGTAGCCAACCGTGATAGCTCACGGCAACATAAATCGCTTTGTGAACACAAACGCTGTTACCACCACGTCATCTCTGGACGCATGGAAGCATGGACGCATCTAGGATAGCTCGCTATCACAAAATATAACTATCAAGTTTGGGTAGCTGACTATCACAAAATATCGCCACCAAATTCTTCCGGTCTTGCGTGAGACATCGCCGGTAGCCGATTATCAACAACGCAAACCAATCATTTCCCAACAAAGCGTCGCTTAGTAAAAGGTATCTCTAGTCGGATACTGCTAAGTGCAGTACGCCATAGTCGTATGCTTTCCTACGATAAACGACGCTCGGCTGTGCGGTGTCCGCATCTATATAAAGGAAGAAGTCATGCCCAACTAACTCCATCTCGTCTAGCGCCTGCTCTAAGGTAAGCGGTATCGAACGGTGAGTTTTTTCGCGCACTACCAACGGGCCATCACCCTCCACAGCAATGCCAGCCACCTTTCGCACATTTGGTTGCTGACTTGCAGGTGTCGCGGTGGTTTTCTCAGACGCTGCACCAGCAGAGTTAATAGGTTGATAAAGCGCATAAGCTTCAGCGAACTCCTGAGAACGCAAACCGCGATGGGATTTGCGACGATCAGCAGCTCGGCGTAGCTGTGTTCGTAGGTGTTCTAAAGCCACCTCGAAAGCGATGAGTTTATCATCTGAGCTACCAGCAGCTCGCACCACTGGCCCTTTACCGCGCAAAGTGATTTCAACACGTATCACCTTGTCAAAGCCGGATTCGCCACCATTAAACTCAACATCGGCACGAATCACATTCTCTTTGAGCTTGTCAATAGTTTCGCTAAGCCGCTGAGTGACGGCCTCCCGCACCTCACTAGGGATATTGATGCGTCTTCCTGAGATATTAACGTCCATGTCACTACTTCCTTTCCAGTTCCGCTTTGATAATTACACGCTACGCGCCAAATAGGCTGCTTCGGCAAATTGCCACCAAAGTTTGCTCATATTGGCAAATTTCGAGATAGCCGAAAATGCGGGTTACGGACGTATTTATCTTTCATAGAACAGCCACAACCCTCCGGCACTATACACCTCCTCCGGTACCCACTACAGCGCAGCATCAGCTATCATTCCTGCACCCATCACGCCATACCCGGCCGTTCGTAAAGTATGAACACACTCGGCCGCTGTTGCTCCCGTAGTGATCACATCGTCGATAAGTATCACCTGAGAATGCCCCGGTGGCGCCCGGAAACGTCCACTGACTTCGCGCATTCGTTCGTTAGCGTTGAGTTTGGCATGATCGGAACCAACGCCACTGGAAAGTAGCCCTCGCACTGGCACACGCATTCGACGACCACACCACAGCGCTAATGCCTTGGTGTGGTCGTAGCCACGTTCCCGTTCTGCTTGTGGTGTTGACGGCACTGGCACCAGACAATCAACTGGCGGCAACGCCTGCAACACTGCCAACAACAGTGCTCCTAACACACCACACAACTGCCATGCTTGCCGATCTTTATGCGCGATGATCAGCGTTGAAACCGGTGAGCCATACCGCATAGCAGTTAACACAGGAACCCCGACTTTTAACGATTGAGTAACTGTTTGTACAGTGGGCACCAAGAGTTCTCGACATGCAACGCAAGGTGTGGCTCCCGGCGCGCCGCAGCCATAGCAACTAGCACCTAACAGCAGGTCGAGTGCGGCATCTGAGAACTTCATACCATCTCTCTAGCGTGTTTGATGCTAAACCGGCCAACAAGTTTTTGAGCTGTGGATAACTCGCACGATGCGACGAAATTAACCCCGTTCAGCTATCGTTATAACTCTTACAACTACATAGGGGGGTGATCGGTTTCGACTTGGAGCGGTAGCTCCAGGAGAAGCGGGCCGAGGATGCAGGCTTATCTCGTAAACGATGTCTGCAAACCATAAGTGCCGATGCAAATCAGGCCGACTTCGCTCTCGCTGCCTAAACAGTGATCGAAGGGTCAGCCCGGGTGTAGCTTTCCGCCCGGTGTCTGGCCTTATTAAGGAAGCTAGCTCGTGTGTCCTAGTCTCAGGGACATACGGGGACTTTATTGAGACTAGGCTCGTCCGCGACTGGCCGTCGTGAGTGCGGGAGCCAAGAAAAACGCGAATGACGGATGCGCCCGGAGAAGACCTGGAACACTCTTTAAGGACCGGGGTTCGATTCCCCGCACCTCCACCAACGTACTGGCGATGTCCGAAATGCGGTGATCTGCTCCGTGTGCATCGCGAGGATTGTTTGACGTGCAGTGGCAAAAAACCACACTTCATCAGCACAAGAAGTATACGTGCGAAAAAACGCAAAAGTGAACGAAGTTAAACCTTTGAAAATGGTTACGGAGGTTAAAGCGCATGACAACAACGCTTGATTTCAAAAAGGAATGCAGAGCGCTCTATGCGCCAACCACAAGCCCCGCCATCATTGATGTGCCAAAAATGACTTTCGTCATGGCTGACGGCAAAGGCAATCCCAACACCTCGGCGGAGTACAGTAACGCGGTCGGCGCGTTATACGGCATTTCCTATGCCGTAAAAATGAGCAAGAAGAGTGGCGATTTCCCCGACGGATATTTCGATTTCGTCGTGCCCCCGCTTGAGGGGCTATGGTCTGTGGAAGGAGATGAAGGCGCGCCGCCCTTCATAGACAAGGACAAGTTCATCTGGACGCTCATGCTCCGAGTGCCGGACTTCGTGACAGATGATGTCTTCGCACACTTCAAAGGGAAGGCCGCTGCAAAGAAACCTGAACTTGACTTGTCGGTCGTCCGCCTTGAGACGTTCACCGAGGGACTGTGTGGCCAGATTATGCATATCGGCTCATACGATGACGAGCCATCTACCGTCGCCGATTTGGAGCGGTTTATCGCAAAGAGCGGATACCGCACAGAGATGTCAGGATTGCGGCAACACCATGAGATATACCTCGGCGACCCCCGCAAGGTCGCACCCGAGAAGCTGAAGACGATTATCCGGCATCCGGTAGTGAAACGCGAACCTGATTGGGCAGGTGAATGCGATATGAGGATAGAAGCGGCGGACTGGCTGGCCGATGTTACATCGAAGGTCAAACGCGGGAACAAGGTGCTGTTCGCCAAGGACTGCGCGCTGTTCGCCGAACTGAATGATGCCATCGCCTGTGAAAACCACAAGATCATGGTGCTGTGGGCTTTTGAGGCCGCGTCAACGACGGTCGATGTCTTGAGGGAGCGATATCCGAATGAACTGCGCCCACAGATTGCCCTCGATACAAGCCGCGCCTGGGCAAGCGGCGAAGTTAAAATGCGCAAGGCAAAGCGGGCGATATTGGATTGCCACGCGCTTGCTAAAGAAATCAGCTCACCGGAAGACATTGCCCTTTGCCACGCCGTCGGTCAGGCTTGCAGCGTTGTCCACGCAAAGGGCCACGCCATCGGGTTTCCCGTATACGAACTGACTGCTCTGGTGCATGGCTTGGGCATAGACAATTGCAAGGACGCGGTTGAGAGTCGCGTGGACCACTACATAGAGCGTATTATCTACTGGCACGAGCATTATGATGACTACTACGGCGAATGGGCTGACTTTATGGAGGCCGAGGAGTGACTGCTCAACGATTCCCCCTACGGTTCAACGATTTGGCCGCAGGGGGTGTTCATTTGATGGTAGGTTAGCCATATTCAAAATCAACGAGGTGCTGTTCAGATACGACCAGCCATTACTTGGGGGGTGATGAATGCTATACACCGACCTTACGAAGACCGCGCTGCGAATAGCGTACGATGCTCACCACGGTCAGACCGACAAAACGGGACTGCCCTATATCTACCACCCTCTGCATCTCGCAGAGCATATCGGTGACGACGAGGTGCTGATAGCGGTCGCTCTGTTGCATGACGTTGTGGAGGATACGAACATCACGTTTGATGACCTCACGGCCAGAGGTATCCCCAAAGAAGTCATCGCGGCCTTGCGGCTGTTGATGCACGAGGACGACACACCGTATCTGGACTACGTCCGGCGCATCAAGGAGAGCGGCAACGAGACGGCGATTGCTGTGAAGCTGGCAGACTTGCGTCATAACTCCAACACACGGCGTTTGGAGACTCTGGACAGCGTCGCGAAGGCGCGAAACGATAAATATCAGCAAGCGACTGCGATTCTTGAAGAAAGCTCGGCCACACCTTGCCGCAATCCTCAACCCGGCTCGTAACAGTTCAACATCAACCCCCACCGAACCCGAGACAGTTCAGTTCATGCTGCTAGCGGCAGAGCCGCTGTGGGATGACGAGACGCACAACTGCATGCGGGGTGTGGCATCCATCGCCGACGCACCACACCGCTACCAGTAAGTTCAGCGTGCAAAGTGAGCGAACGTAATACGTTATGGCCGCAACGAAACCAATGTACAGCTAGTGCGCTTTCAACAGCCGCCCATTGGGCGAGCAGTGGATTAGGACGGGCTTCTATCGTTGACAGCGCGGACACCACCGTCGGCCAATCAGCATCGTAATCGCTGCGGAACTGGTCAGTACACGTTAGGCAAGCGCCACCTCGGGTGTCCGTTAGCGGCCCTATGGTCGCAGAATCCAAATGGGCGGTGACACTCAGATGAGGTATGTCTTGATGCAGCAGTACGGAGGCGATAGCGCGGTCTGCGGTTGCAGTGTCGGCAGCGATCACTGCCAGATCGCAACTAGTTGGGTTGAGTGTTGTCCAGTGTCCGCCTGAGGTGACGGGTGTGATGTCACTGGCAGCGGCACGGCGCAACATTTCGGTTATGGAGCGTGTTGCAGCGCGAGCGTGTGCGCTACCTTGTAGACGGCGTGGCGGTTCACTTTGATAAAGCGTTAACCGCACTGTTGGAGTGAGTAACGCCAGACCAACCTGTGAAGCGAGCGTACGCGAGCCGATTAACGCAACCCGCAGCGGCGGAGCTGTGTCGGGATGAGATAGCATTCCTTGGTGTTCCAGATCATTTAGCAGCCGATTGAAAACCCGCTCGTCGATCGGTTCTAAGGTGGTAACTGCGCTGGACTGCTCCAATGCGCGAATGGCGGTGTTTATAGTAGCTGGCAGTCCACCAATGTAGCAGTGCAAACCGTCGGGACGTTCGATACGGAGGTTGTCGGCGACTCGAATAATGTCACCAGCTAACGAAAAATGCTGCGATTCCATGTTCTCCATCGTGCCGCTGAAATCAGTCGACAGTAAAGAGACATTTATCAATAAACAACACAAACAAATAGTTGAGCAACAACGTTCGAGTGTCGGGCAACATCGCTGGTGGATGATATTTCGTTACAGTAGCCGCTTAAAACACCAGCGTGGCGTTATGCAGAGCACCTGAGACATTCTGCAACAAGCGCTATAAGCCAAATACCATCTTTGATAGTGATACTTTGGTGCAGGTAACTTTTGTTGAAAATGACTGATGGGGCGAAAAAAACTTTCCGCCCCATCAGTAGCTCCGACTGCGTTTTAGGCGCGACCGAGAATGCGATTCAATTTAGTGCCACAAGTTGGGCACACACCTTTGGCCATTTTGGTGCCCTTATCGTTCACCACAATCTCACCAGCAGCGGTTTTCTTCGCCTTGCATTTGACACAGTAGAACTCAAATGTTTCTGCCATAATCAACCTCCTTTGATCGGTGTTGGGGTCCACCCGCTCTCCGAGGCCGGAGTGCGCAGGCGCACTTCTTACACTCAAGTATCACCCACAGAGCCGGTAGATGCATATATGGTGGCGCGTGTCTTGCATATTCGGTGCGATATGTGCGCATAAAAAGCGCGAAATAGCGCATTAGCACCTACTAGATAGCGAAAGAACTAGTGAACCCCGGTTTCAATTTGGAAGCGCAACACTTATCCTGTGGTGTGTCAAAGCATCACTGGAAGGGGTTGCGCTATGGGTCAAGTGTATGTTCATTTGGGTTTGGATGAGCGGATTGAGATTG
>JAIRZI010000095.1 GCA_031267295.1 Propionibacteriaceae bacterium
GGCACATCCGAAGTAAGGTACACAATTTTGTCGCTAATCCGAAAAGGCACACAATTTTGTCGCTAACCTCAGATACGATATTCCGTTTTGGTGCAGGAAACCACCCCAAAGTAACAGCGGAATACCTAACTAAACCCGTATCCAACTTTAGAACCATCCAAAAATGGAAAATTCGGGTGTCATGACATTTCGATGGAGACACTGCGGAACCGAGACACAGCGTACCTATTTGACGCTTACCTTAACCTGAGAGGATTCATACCCGTAACTTCTACCATAAAGGTGCTCACAAGTGCTAGATTTGTAACAACTGATGTAAACGTTTTCACAAAGTTGTGAAAACGGATTGACGGGTTATCAAATCGATGCGTGGGCGCAGTCGGGAAAGTGCGTGAACGCAGGCAAAGGGCAGTGTAGCGAGCAGCAGCAGAGGTAGCAGCAAACCTTTCTACATGACTTTCGCAAGACTTGTGAGCGGCCGTCAAACGACATGAAGGAGAACCATCAAATGAAGAAACTATTTTCACTGCTTGTAGGCGTTGCCTTGGCAGTGTCACTCGTCGGGTGTTCCTCGGACGATACGAACCCGAATCCGACGAATACGACCAAGGCCGAAACCATCTACGTGCTCGGTCCGACACCTGACCATGGTTGGACTGCTCAGGCGGGCGCATATGCCGATGCTGCTGTGAAGCAGATAAACAACGGCGGCCAATATAAAGCAGAGTACCTGCCGTCCAGTGACGGTGAAGCCCAGAACGACAACGTTCAGACCATCATCGCAAACGGTGATGCCGCTGGCGTGGTGTTCTTCGCTCTCGATGATTCCGCCAAAGCTGGCCAAGAAGCACTGATCGGCGCAAACATTCCATTCATTTCTTTCGACCGCATCATTGAAGGGCCAGACAAGTCAGCCATCCTAAACTTCTCCGGTGACAACTGGGCAGTCGGCGCTGGCATCGGCTACTGGCTACAGAAGCAAGGCATGGAGCCTGGCGACGTTCTCATCACCTTGATTGGCGACAATGGAACCGTCTCGTCTCGCCGTCAAGAAGGCTTTGAAGAGTTCCTGTTGGGTACCCGTGACTACACTGATGCTGCCACCGCTCAGACCTATCACACCACTACAGTGTGGACAGCCGAGCAGATAAGCACTCTCACTGCTGCCTATAAAGAGGTCTGCGACTGGAGCGCTGACAAGGCGTATCAATATCTAGAGTTGAAGATGCCAGACATCATTTCCGATGCCAAGGCTGCCGGTGATGATGTCTACTTCTTCTCGATGGACGACGAAATGACTTTCGGTGTGCTGAACCTGCTTGAGGGCAACACGCTGACGGATGCCCAGAAGACTGACATTGAAAACCTGAAGTTCTACATCTCCGCTATCGGCGGTATGGCAGAGCTTTACGAAGTTATCGCTGGCACCTCACCGCAGTCCGCGTTGGCCAGCAAGTACTTCGACGACATCATGTCGATGTGGTTCTCTCCGAAGATGATGCAAACCTGCATCGACTTCATGGTGCAGTACCTCAACAAGAGCAACTGGACTTTCGCAGTCGGCGCTGGTGAGTACGAACCCACCTGGATCGTTGATGCATCCAACGTTTCTCAGTATGAGGGCTTCAACGGACACGGCGCGTAGTACAACAACTACCGCAGTTAGAAAATCCAAGAGTTCAAGGATTCTCGCATGAGTAGTCGCATCAAAAGTGGCTACTTAGCCGCATCCGGTGCAGTCTCCTTGGGCTAGTAGCGATCTCGTGTGTTGCCCGGCAAGAAAACTCTATGCCGGGCAACACATAGGGAAGTGCCGATTAGTTGGCTAATTAGTGTTCCTTTAGCCGCATACCCGTAGCTTGAAATGATCGAAACTTGCTGAGACGTTTGGATAACACCAGTAATGACGCGATTGGCGCAATCTCTAAAAGGAGGGGTGATGAACATCCTGGAGATGAAAGACATCTCTAAGTCGTTCGACGCAAACCGAGTGCTCCATAACGTTGACTTTTCAGTCGCCGTAGGTGAGATTCATGCGTTATTGGGCGAAAATGGAGCCGGGAAATCCACGCTGCTCAACATTCTTGCAGGTGTCTATCCGCGAGATACCGGCACCATCGTGTTCGATGGCATGACCTACCCTCACCCAACTATCAGTCAAATGGAGAAAGTCGGTGTCGCTTTCGTCCACCAGGAGCTAAACGTCGTCAATGACTTGACGGTTAGCGAAAATCTATTCTTCAACCGCGAACTTACAAGGCCTTTTGGTATTCTGCGCGCTGCTGAAATGATTACACAAACCCACGAATTATTCGAAAGTCTTGGAGTAAAACTTGACCCGAACCGCAAAGTCGGTGAATTGAAAACGAGCGAAAAACAGCTACTGGAGATCTGTCGGGCACTACATACCGATGCCAAGCTACTGATCCTTGACGAGCCAACTACCGCTCTCGGCAACGATGAAATCGCGCATCTGTTCGCTATCCTGCGTAGATTACGTGCCGCCGGACGATCTTTCATCTTTGTCTCCCACAAAATGCCTGAAGTATTTGAGATCGCCGATACCTACACCGTGCTGCGTAATGGCGAGTTAATCTCAAGAGGCACTATAAATGAAGCGGTTCCGATACAAATCATCAAGGATATGGTCGGTGAACACTATGCTGACAAGGATGTTTATTTGCCGCGCGAGCTTGGCGATGTGGTTTTGGAGTTGCGACAATTCACCGGGGCTGGGTTCCGTGATGTTGAGTTACAAGTAAGACGCGGCGAAGTAATTGGATTTACCGGATTAGCTGGATCTGGGGCCTCCGAAGTTATGCAAGCCATGTTTGGAGCAGTCCCGTACAGTGCCGGAGAAATTCTCATCAATGGTCATAAGGTGCATGGTGAAATCCCGAGTTTTATGCGCAGTCAGGTAGGTATGCTGCCTACTAACCGCAAGGAAAACTCTGTTATCCCCGACTTTTCAGTTCTTGACAATGTGGTATCCGCTCAACATGCCTTAAGTGGACGCCAACAAGTCATCAGACGTGTCAAAGAGTTGGTGCGATACGAAGCGTTAAAGAAGCGCCTCAATATTCGTTCACAAAGTCCATATGACTCCATCGCTTCACTTTCTGGCGGCAACCAGCAGAAAGTGTTCTTGGCTCGGTGGTTGAACACTGATGCCAAAGTGTTGCTGCTTGACAACCCGACTCAGGGTGTTGATGTCGGAGCAAAAGGTGAGATATACAGCCAAATTCTTGACCTGGCCAGTGCCGGTACAACTATTCTGATAAACACCCTTGAAATTCCCGAAATTATGAAAGTCTCTGACCGCTGTGTGGTGTTTTATGCCGGTGCTGTTGCGGCCGTCCTAGACCACGACCAGATCAACGAACATGATGTTATGGCCTATTCGACAAATGCGCTCGATTCGGCAGACGAGGAGTGATGCCAGTTATGAAAGACACCCGAACCTCAGCCACTGAGGAAACCACAACCGACAATAAAACCACAGGTGCGCTAACCGACGCTACGGGTACTCCGCAGGTGGAGAAATCGAACCCGAAACCAAACGCTCTTGGTCGAGCTTGGCAGTTTCTGAAGACAGCCTGGGGCGAACACTCATATATATTCGTATTTCTGGTGGTGTTGGCGGTATATGCGTTCACGATCACCTATAACGGCAAGTCATTCAGCGCCGGCCATATCTCGGCAATTCTGTCCAGTCAAAACACCGTAGTAGTGGGCACTATGGCGATCGGTATGGCGCTGGTCATCATAACTGGCCAAATTGATCTATCTATTGGTTCTTCAATGGTGCTGTGTACCGGTGTTACAGTCGTCGTGTTCAACGTGACTAACTCAATCATTCTCACTGTGCTAGCCGCGCTGGGTTCTGGTTTGGTGTGTGGAGCAGTTAACGGTTTGCTGGCTGCATATGTGAAGATTCCGCCCTTCATCGTTACGCTGGGAACCATGCTGATCTATCGCTCTTTGACACTTTGGGCGGTGCGTGCCACCCCCCGCGAAATCACTGGGTCCGGATCAAGCCAGTTTTCCCTGAAGTCTGATAACTCGGCCTATCAAGCCCTACGGATGAATTTCGGAACCTCAAGTTTGAAGCTTGGTGGGTTCTCGATTCCTTATGTCTCCATGCTGTTCCTGGCGTGCCTGATCTTGTTCGTGTTCATCGCAACCAGCACGAAGTATGGGAAAGCCGTCTATGCTGTTGGTTCCAATGAAAAGGCGGCCCGACTCTCTGGCATCAATGTGCAGTGGATCAAGGCAAGTGTGTTCATGGTAACTGGCTTGTTGGTGGGCGTTGCTAGCATTATTCAAGCTTCTAAAGTCGGCAATATCACTCCTGCATCGTCTGGACGATCATATGAAATGTACGCCATCGCTGCTGTAGTGCTAGGCGGTATCGCTATGAGTGGCGGTCGCGGAAATATTTTAGGAGTATTGTTTGGTGCACTTTCGTACGCGGCTATCGACTTCATCATCGTTTCGATCCCGGCACTTAGTGCTGATATTCAAGACACCTTCCAAGGTCTAGTCCTTATCCTAGTAATCATGGTGCAAACAGCAGGACCGGTGCTTCGAGAACGATTCCGACGCGGCCCCAAAGCGGTAGCGGCAACCGTCTGAGGCTTGAAACCCTCATTGGTAGCAACGCGAGTATTGTTACAAGACAACAGAGACCATAAATAAGACCCCTAGAAAAATGAGGATCAGCAATGGCAGAACGTTTACACATCGGTGTCATCGGCTGTGGCAAGATCGCGCAGGTGCGCCACATTCCTGAATATGTCGCGAATCCGAATGCAAAGCTGATCGGGTTTTTTGACCGATCTGCTGAGCGAGCTGACGAAGTGGCGACGCGCTACAACGCTTTGGCGTACGGCTCATGGCAGGAGTTGGTGGCCGATCCAGGTATCGATGCCGTAAGCATCTGCGTTGCTAACGCTAGTCACGCCGAGATCGCTATCGGGGCGCTCCAAGCCGGTAAACATGTGTTGTTGGAGAAACCGATGGCCACCACTTTGGAGGACTGCGAAGCGGTGGTCGCAGCAGCAGATGCGGCGGGGAAGTTGTTGATGCTCGGGCACAATCAGCGATTTACCAAGGCGCACAAGTTGGCGCGCGATCTGGTGACCTCAGGCGCTATCGGGCGTTTAGTGACGTTCCGCACCACTTTTGGCCACGGTGGCCCAGAAACTTGGAGCATTGACCCCGGCTCTAACACTTGGTTCTTTAATCCGCAGTTGACCACTATGGGGGCGATCGGTGATCTTGGGGTGCATAAGACAGATCTGTTGCATTTTCTCACCGGCGAGCGGGTGGTTGCGGTCAGCGCTTTACTAGCGAGCAACGACAAGTTGGACGCGCAAGGTACCCCGATTGCGGTAGATGACAACGCGGTGGCGCTATATACGCTCAGCAACGGTGCTATCGGTACCATGATGGCAAGTTGGAGTTTCCATGGCGCAGAGGACAACTCGACCGTATTGTATGGTCAAGATGGCATCATTGAGATTTATACCGACCCGGATTATCAAGTGAAACTCATCCGCCCTGGTCAACCTGTTGAACAGTTCAGCGTAGAAGCGATTCAAACCAATGACAATCAAACAACATCCGGTGTCATTGACGCTTTCGTGGCTGCCGTGCTAACTGGTGTCTCTTCGCCGGTTTCTGGAACTGAAGCGTTGGCCGCGATGCGCGCCATTTTCGCCTGTATGGAATCTTCTCGCACCGGACGAGTGGTCACTATTGACAAGAATAAGATTTAGAAACTACTGATTAAGCAGGTACTACCGGCGCAGACAACAGGTTGATGCGTTGCATCACCTGGCGGCAACAGTAAATGGCATTAGGTTATAAGAGCAGGAGGAAACCTTATGAAGATCGGGTTTGTTAGCGCAATTCTAGACGGCTGGGAGTTTCCCGAAGTTGTTACAGTGGCCAAAAAGCAAGGTTACGGGTGTGTCGAGGTGGCATGCTGGCCGAGCGGAGTAGCGGAGCGACGCTACGCTGGGGTGACACATATCGATGTGTCTAGTCTTACTGAAGGCAAAATTGCCGATATTCATGGGCTACTTGCAGAATCTGGAGTGGCTATCTCGTCACTCGCCTTTTATCCCAATCCACTTGACCCGGTGGGCGGGGAAGCAGCCATCACGCATCTGAAAAAAACTATTGCTGCCAGCGCCGCACTAGGTGTCAACTTGGTAACGACGTTCATCGGACGTGACCAGCGGCTCAGTGTCGCTGAGAATCTGAAACTGATGCGCAAAGTATGGCCAGACATTTTACGTCTCGCCGCCGATGCCGGAGTGCGTATCGCTATTGAGAACTGTCCCATGTTGTTTGGCGCAGACCAGTGGCCGGGAGGACAAAATCTATTCACCACCCCCGCTATCTGGAGCGAAGTGTTCGCGTTGTTGGATTCTGCGGCGCTGGGTCTCAACTATGACCCCAGTCACTTCGTTTGGCAACAGATGGATCCGATTAAACCGATCTATGACTTTGCCGAAAAACTACTGCATGTGCACATCAAAGATATTCGTGTTGATCGGTACAGGTTAGATCAGGTGGGCATCATGGCGTACCCGTTAGATTACATGTCGCCGAAGTTGCCCGGACATGGTGACATTGACTGGGGAGCGTTCATATCTGCGCTAGACGACGTGGGTTACACTGGGCCAGTGTGCGTTGAAGTGGAAGATAGAGCATACGAAAGTTCACCAGAACGCATCCTGGAGTCGTTGGAGTTATCAAAGCGCTACATCGATCAGTTCATCATTTAAATCCGCCTGCGCTAGCTCACTTCATGTTAATGAGTTAAGAGTTGTCACAAGTTGATGCGCTATCAGAGCATATTGACCGACTATAGACTTGCATCATGTCAATGACATTCAGCATTGCGGCAGCTCGCCGTACTGCGCTGGCGGCTCAAGGGTTTGGTCGGGAGCGCACAGGACAAGTGGGTCTGCGACAGGTGTCAGCAACGGCCGCCCGAGTGGCACAATTTCAGATAGACACAGTGAATGTGCTTGCCAGAGCACATTATATGCCGCTGTATACTCGATTGGGCGCATACGATACCGGGCTGTTAGAACGGGCAGCTATGGGGCATAATCGCAAGCTGTTCGAGTATTGGGGGCACGCCGCGTGCCTTATTGATGTCAACCTCTATCCGGCGCTGCGCTGGCGGATGGAGGAGGCAATCAGCAAAGATTGGACAACCTTAAAGAAACTGAGCGCTGAAAAGCCGCAACTGATGGCTACAGTGCTTGATGAAATCGGACAACGCGGCCCGCTCACCCAGCGACAACTGATCGCTGCCGGTATCGGGGAACGCAAACAGACATCAGGTTGGTGGAGTTGGTCTGAGACGAAACGCATAGTTGAATATCTGTTCTATATCGGGCAGTTGGGCGTGGCTGGACGTAACAACCAGTTTGAGCGCCGCTATGACCTCATCGAGCGGGTGATACCGAAAGCTATATACCGTCAAGACAGCATGAGTAAGGAAGATGCTCAACTGGAGTTAGTGCGGCGAGCAGCCGCCGCGCTCGGGGTCGCCACTACCCGAGGACTGGGGCACTATTTTTATCAACAAACTGCTGCCACTACAACAGCTATCAACACCTTAGTGCAGCGTGGAGAGCTGGAGCCGGTAACCATCACCGGAGTAAATGAACAGGCTTACCTTTGGCATCAGGCTCGTCAGCCCCGCAAGGTGTCCGGTGCCACGCTCGTCAGCCCTTTCGATTCACTGGTGTTTGAGCGCCGCCGCCTACAGCAGTTGTTCGGAGTGGAGTACACCATTGGGCTTTACACTCCGAAAGAACAGCGCACCTACGGCTACTACGTCTATCTATTCGTGTTGGATGAGAGTATCGCTGCGCGCGTCGATCTTAAAGCCTCTCGCGCTGATAGCACTCTGTTAGTGCAGAGCGCATGGCTGGAACCGTCCTATGAAGAACAACTCACCCAAGCTGTACGGCGCGCTAGTTTGCGAAGCAGTACCAACGATTTAAGCGCCGCAGTGGTGCTTGCGTTAGCTCAAGAACTAAACCGATTAGCTGGTTGGCTGGGACTTTCTGCCATTCGGGTTGTTAAGCGCGGCGATCTAGCTGACAAATTAGTTGCGGCATTGTGATTTTTACCCCCGATAAAAGGGATGATCTGGTTAAATAAAGCGTATGTACTAGTGACGAAACAGCGTGGATACGACCAGCGAATTAGTAACTACATCCAACTAAATGGGTATTTTGAACGAAACGACACTCAGGCTAGCGAACTGCACACTTACTAATGGTGAGTGGCTCCAGCGCGGCATATCACCCAGCAAATAAATGCCCGAAGAGATAAGGACACTTTTAAGATGAGTGAACCGTATGTATTGGTGGTGGGGGATGTCAACACCGACATGATTGTGCCTTACCCAACGCGCGCGGCGGACGGTTCGCTATGTTTCACAAACCCTACTGTTATCGGTGGTGGTAGCGCCGCGAACACTGCTCATGCACTGCGCCGCTTGGGGCATCCGGTGGAGTTTATGGGCACCGTTGGAGCTGACGCAGCCGGTCGGCAGTGTCGGGCGGAGTTTACGGCTGCGGGTATCGGGTGTCGCGCTTTGCTAACAGATGCTGCGCTCAATACGGTTTGCGTGTATGCGTTCGTCACCCCAACAGGCGAACGGTTGCTGTGGCCGTATCCGCAGGAACAACAATCATTCCGAGAATTGGATGCCGCCAAAGTTGATTGGTCGTTGCTGGATGGGGCGTGTTGGGTACACTCCAGCGGCATGGTTTACAGCTCCGATTCGTCGGCACCACCCACCGTCACTGCGTTATTGGCGGCAGCGCGTTCGCGCGGTATCCCGGTTTCATTTGATCTCAATCTGCGGATAGAAAACTACGGTTTCTCTGCTGACTACCAGCGACGTATTCTCGATGCTTGCGAACAGGCAACGTATCTGTTTGGCAGTGAGCGTGAAGAGTTCGCGCAGTTAGTACTAGAGGCTACTCCGGAGATAACCGGCGATGCGGCTCAGCGGCTAGTGCGCCCGGGACGTCACATCATCACACGGGATGGACGCGCCGGTAGTACCGCCTACACGGTCGAAGGGGTATGGCGGGCGGCTGCTTTCGAGGTAAACGCCAGCGATACAATCGGTGCCGGAGACGTGTTCAATGCTGGTTTCATACATGCTTTACTGTGCGGTGACACCATAGCGGCGGCGCTTACTGCTGGGAATGCGGTTGCTGGATTCAAGGTGTCGCGCACTGGTGCCCGCGCCACACCGAACATTGATCAATTGGCAGCGTTCATCGCCAATACACCTACCGTCATAACCCAGGCTAACTCTCAACAGCACTGAAACATTGCGCACTTCATTGCAGCAAATTAACTGAAAGAAGCACAAATGATCACCCAGATTTACTCGATTCAAAGCGTTGCAGAGGCGTTGGCATGTGCCGCAGCCGGAGCTGATTACATCGGTATTGCCTGCGCCACTGCTGCCGGGCTGCCAGCAGAAATCTCACTGGAACTAGGGCGCGAGGTGTTCGCTGCTTTGGACGGAAAAGCGGGACGGGTGGCACTCACCGTAGCTGATTGCGCAGAACCGGTTTATGAGTTGATACGCGCATTACGCCCGGATGTTATTCATCTTTGCGGGTATAGCTTCATGGCGGATGCCGAGTTCTGCTCCCGCGCCAAAGAGATTCACCCCGGGATTCTTGTGGAACAGGCCATCGGAATCACTGGTTCGCAGGCGATTGAACAAGCGGTGCATTATGGACAGTGGTGCGATGAACTGATCTTGGATTCTGTCGATCCTGCTATCGGCGGGGTGGGTGCCGCCGGATTCGTCAATGACTGGGAGGTGTGTGCCGAGATTGTGCGCCGTACGCCTTGTCCGGTGATTTTAGCCGGGGGTCTCGGCTTCGATAATGTAGCTGCCGCCATCGCGCAGGTGCGACCTTACGGCGTGGATTCTTTCACCCGTACCTCCAACAAATTTGGCGATGGAAGCAGCGTGAAAGATATTGAGAAAGTGACGCTATTTATCAAGAATGCGCAAGCCGCTGCGGCGCAACTACAGCTATAGCTGTAGTTTTATCACCAATCCAAACGGGTGGACTCGCATATCTAGAAAGAGGTGTAAGTGTGAGGGTTGGCCGGCAAGGTTAGCGTTAATTTGCTGATAAATAGCGTTCTCGGGGAGGAATATGCACCGGAACAACAATGTGGGATTCGTCTAAAGAAAACGAGCGTCTAGGCTTAAATCTTGTAAGCGATAATCGTCATCGACGGTAGGAGAGGTAGGTGAGGTAGGTGCAGCGCATCTTCAGTAGCGTTGGCGGACAGTTTCGTCAAATCGAACGGGTGGAACCGGGCAGTTGGATCAGCCTCACTTACCCGACTCAGGAAGAATTAGCGCGGCTTTCCGCGGAGTTCAATATTGATTTGAACGACCTCAAGGCACCGCTCGATACCGAGGAACGCTCGCGTATCGATGTCGAGAATGGGTATGTGTTGATTCTCGTTGACGTACCTACCACCGAAATTCGCGGCGGCAAACCGTGGTGGGTAACGATTCCGCTAGGCATCATTTTGACCGATGGCGTAATCATCACAACCTGCTTGGAGTTACCGCAAGTGCTCGCCGATTTTGAAGCGGGTGCGGTGCGGGATGCCGCAACCAACATGCGCACTCGCTTCACGTTGCAGTTACTGCTACGCAATGCAGGCTACTACCTACAGTATCTACGACGCATTGATCGACAATCGGATGAGATTCAGGCGGCGCTTAGGCGTTCCACTCGTAATGAAGAACTCATCAAGATGCTGGAGTTGGAGAAGTCGTTGGTGTATTTCAGCACGTCGCTAGCTAGCAATGAGCGCGTGCTACAACGACTTGCCCGGCTGGATGCGGTGAAAAAGTACCCCGACGACGACGAATTGCTTGAAGATACAATTGTTGAAAATCAACAAGCTATCGAAATGGCGCAGATATATGGCGGAATCCTGTCAGGCACAATGGATGCCTTTGCGTCGGTGATCGCTAACAATCAAAACGATATTATGAAAACGCTGGCACTAGTGACCATCATTTTAAGCGTGCCAACTATGGTGTTCAGTGCTTACGGTATGAACGTCGCTGCGGCCGGTATGCCGTTCTCCGGGTCGGTGTGGGGGTTCGTTATCATAATTGGTTTTTCGTTCTCATTGAGTTTGGCGATATTACTGTTCTTCTTGCGGAAACGTTGGTTCTAAGTATTTGAAGAGCGGCGCTACTATTTGCGGGTACGCGCCGCAAATGTGACACTGTAGTTTCGTTAATTGGAGGTTACTCACCTAGCTGCGTTAGACTGCATTTTGGCTTTCGCAGCTCAAGTGTCTGATTGAGTAAACTCAGTTCGTCACTTGATCACTTACTTTCGGGGTATGGCGCAGCTTGGTAGCGCGCTTCGTTCGGGACGAAGAGGTCGCAGGTTCAAATCCTGTTACCCCGACCAAGGCTTGGTGCATAATGGTGCACCTTACGGCATATAATGCCTAGTCAGACCATGGTTTGAAGAAGTTGGATGGTCTCTTATCAGGCTCTTCTTGGTTTTGCGGTTGGCGACCAGAGCGGGGTTCCGCACCATGTTCCCCACTTTCGCGCACCAAAGGCTTATGAATCGGCGTGCCCGTCAGTGGTCTTGAGCAACCGGGCTACGGTGGTGTGGGCGACCCCGCAGCGGAGGCCCAGGTCACGCAAAGTCCACCCAGCGGCGCGGAAGCGTCTGACCTCGGCCAACTGATCTGCGGCCTGGTTGGCCGCCATGATGAACTGTCGGACCTGGTCTTCGAGTTGTTGCGGATTCGGCGTTTGGGTGCTCGGCGTGGTGTTGTCCATGCTCCTGGGGTGATGATCGGCGCGGACTAGAACAGCACGCCGAGGGTGCCGTTGACGGTGTCGGCTCTGGCAGCGAGGACGGCTGGAACCCTGGAAGCGGTTCTCACCAGCAGTTCGGGTGCCGGGTCGATGGCGGCCAAGACCTCTAGTGCCTTCTGGTGGTCGTCGGCGATGTTCCGGTTGAAGACCTTCTCGTGGTGGGCGAGTCTGTTCCGCAGTTTGCGGAGCCGCTCCAGTGTGCGGTGGAACTCCCGGCGGGTCGTCGTCAAGTGCGGGAACGCCGCGCTAAGCGCTGGCACCCAGAGGCGCTGGTGGTACTTGTTGACCAGCAGCCCCGTCCAAAACCCGAGGGTCAACTCGGCGACCACATCCCCGGCAATCGGCCTGCCGTGCCCCGGTTTCGCTCTCGCCGCCCTGGTTGCCTCGTTGATCTTGGCGACCTCCAACGGGTGGAGCCGGATTGCGTTCCACCAGTCGTCCCGCCCGGCGTGGGCGGACAGGCAGGCGTGGATGGCGTTGCGCAGGCAGACTTCCAAGATGGCGAAGTCACCCCACAACGCGCTGGACACCGCGACGTTCCAGCCATACAAGCGGGCGGCGCGGCCTTGATTCAGGCCGGTGGCGGCAAGATAGGCATCGAACCGGTCGCTGGAGAACAGGCCGGGCAGCGCGGGGTCGTCGATAGGAGCGGCCGCTTTCGGCGGCAGCTGGGTGACCCTGTTTGCTTGTGGCACGGCTCTCCGATCAGGTATAGTTCAAGTGTGAGCCCCGGACGAGGCCGCGAAAGCGGTCGCCGCGCCGGGGCATTTCACTGCCCTCCATTCTCGCAGACAACCCCCTGATCGATCGAATGGGGTTATAGGCCCCCAGATCGTGTTGCGATGCACGTCGTACTCCCTGGCGACGTACCGGGCCAGCATCTCGTCCACAGTGCCGGATGCCACTGATCGTGGCTGATGTCTTCATAAGTCACAACAACATCCGCGTGGCGGGACAGGCTCGTGTTAGCACACTGACGGCGTGCGCCTCACCAGTGCCCTCGTGCGGTCCACGGCTCCTGCAGCCGGTCCCGGATACAGGCAAGAGTCCCTCCAGAGCCATTGAGACTGTGTGATGCTGGGCCGCTGATCGGCGCTGACCTGGTGTAGACATCTTCCAGCGCGGGAACCAGACTATGCCTTACGCCTCCTGGATGCTTCCGCAAGTCCGGGCACGATGTCGCGCCGATGACCGCCACGAGCAGCCTCACATCTGCGGCGATCAGGCCGATCACGCTCCCAAGGCAGTTGCGGAGGCCCGCCACGACGGCATCGCACACCAGCCCGCGGACGGCGGTGTCGGCCAGTTCGGGCACCTCGCGATGAGCGGTCTGGCGCGGGTAAGCGATCCAGCCGCAGTCTCCACTAGAACTGCTGGCGCCCAGCAGCGCCCCGAACGTCGGTCCATCCGAGCCTCTCGTCAGCGGCGTACCGGGCCAACACCTCATCCATCGTCTGTGGTGCCAACCTGGTTTGAAGTTTCTGCGAATTCCGCACCACAGGGCCACGAGAATCGACGATCTCAGGCCGACCAGCGGGCCGACCAGCCTTCCCTTTCGCTCGGAACAGCCGTTTGACAAGGTGTTTCATCTGGCCATGAAGGTTTGAGAAGTATCCAGTTAGCTCGACCAGAGTTGCTGTAAAAGTAGCAAGCGCTTTCTCATCACTTGTCGGATTGTATAACCCTTACCGTGGCAAAGGCGCTTGGACATAACTTGGACTTCTATTTCCGCAACGGCTATAAGCTGGACGGCAAGTTTGATTTGCCATACGTCCGCAAACAAAAAATCGACCTGAGCGATTTGAAGCTCATCCGCTTCAGTAGCATTGTCAAGGACGAGACAGAAGACACAGATGCGACGGTACACTTCTTTAGGATTTTCGATGAAGGCGAAGAGGACATTTTGCAGTACTGCGATTTGGATAGTATAAGACACCCTGGTCTAGAACAGGAGAAGGTCGTCAATGTTGCACCACAAGTTAACTCGTGGCTTTACGCTTGATTCTCTGCTGGGGGTAACTCCACGGTGAACACCGCACCACCGGAGGTAGTGTTGGCTGCGCGCACCACACCGCCGTGCGCTGTCACTGCTTGATCGACGATTGACAATCCCAATCCGGTGCCGGGAGTGCTGCGAGCCTTGTCAGAACGGTAGAAACGCTCAAATACATGCGGAAGGTCATTTTTGGCAATACCGGAACCTTCATCGGTGACAGTGAGCACGCCGTCTTTGATAAGCACATGCACCGTGCCGCCAGCAGGAGACCATTTCACCGCATTATCTAGTAGGTTTATCACCGCCCGCTCTAATATAGATGTCTCTCCGATCACATAGTAAGGTTCTAAAGACACGTCGAATGTCAACCCGTGGCCGCGGCGGCGTACCCGCTCTATCGCAGCGCTTACCACATCCGCCAGATCAAACGGTTCACTGCTGGACGGTACTTTGTCTTCCCGTGCCAACTGCACCAAATCAGACACTAGCGCAGTGAACTCTCCCAACTGCTCCGCCACATCACCCAGGATTTCGGTGCGGGCAGTTCCGGGCAACATCGCGGATGTCTCGTCAGCAACCAGCAGTTCAATGTTGGTACGCATAGATGTAAGTGGGGTGCGTAACTCATGCCCGGCATCCGCAATTAAACGGCGTTGTCGTTCGCGGCTGACGGAGAGCGATAACATCATGGCATCAAATGAGCGAGACAACTCCCCAACTTCGGTGTCGTCATCATTACCAATGGGTGTCAATTCGTCAGTGTCGGTCACATGCGCTACCGCATCAGCAAGGTCATTTAGTGGCTCTACCACCTTGCGTCCAGAGTTCAATCCAGCTACCACGGCCACGGCAACGAACGCCACGGATAACCACCAAAACAGCACTCGTAGCGTTTCCAGCGTGGTGCTAGTGGGCAGTAATGAGCGTGCCAGCACAAGGGCATAGCGCTCTCCTGCAATCTGTAGTGGTACGGCAACCATGCGATACGGTAATCCATCAGTTTCATTCACTGAGCGGGTGGAGTAACCCAGTTGGGTACGTGCAATCATTAACTCGGGGTTTCCGGGATGCAGGTCAATACGATCATCCTGTACCCGCTCCATACGGCCATCGGCACGCACCAACACCAACAGCACGTTGGCGGCGGATAGCGCAGTGTTGTTAAGCCCCCCCATACCGACGATGTCGTCAACAATCGGGGCGGTAACCCGAGAAGCTACCTCTACCAGTTCATCATCTAACTGTCGTTCCAACGACACCCTGATTGCGTAATACGCCGACACCGATAGCACTAGCAGTGCCCCCGCAACGATAGTCGCCGACAACCGGGAGAACCGCCCAAGCAGTGTGCGCCCAAAAACAATAGCGGAGAAGCGAGTAGCACTGAACGCCATGAACGCAAACTTTCCGTGAGCCTTACGGGGTGGTCTCGCTCAGCATGTATCCGACCCCGCGCATAGTGTGAATGAGCCGCAAACTGTTGGCAGGTTCGGTTTTGCGCCGTAAGTAACCGACGTATACCTCAAGCGAGTTAGCTGTGGATGGAAACTCTTGCCCCCATACCTCCGCCAGCAACCACGAGCGTTCCAACACCTGGTTAGGACGATCCATGAACGCCATCAATAGCGCATACTCGGTGCGGGTAAGCGAAATTTTTCGATCACCGCGCCGCACATCACGGGTTCGGGTATCCACTATTAGGTCAGCGAACTCCAATACCGGCGAGAGTGCCTTGGTTTCTAGACGAGAACGCCGGGTGAGCGCCCGCAACCGCGCTAACAGTTCATCAAGCGAGAATGGTTTCACCATATAGTCATCGGCACCGGCATCCAAACCGTCCACTCTGTCATCTACCGCATCCTTGGCGGTGAGGACGAGAATCGGCACATCGTTGCCGGTGCTGCGAAGTTCGCGGGTGGCTTGCAACCCGTCAAGCCGGGGCATCATCACATCCATGATTACTGCTGCGGGGCGGTTGGAAGCCAGCATCGCCAACGCTTCCAGCCCATCGGAGGCCGTCAGTACCTCGTATCCGTTGTAACGCAAGGTACGGGCAAGTGAATCTCGTACTGCTTGGTCGTCATCTACTACAAGTATCTCCATGCTTATCCCCTCACTGGTGCGGCCTCAAAGCGCACCACAGTCTGCTTACCGTGCCGGGTCAACCAACATACCCGGCCGCCGCCTAAAACTTTTGTTTGCCCAGTAAGCGCATCAACTGCCAAACACACTTTCTCATCTAACGCCATCGCTGATGTCAAACGGTCGGCATGTAGCGCCGCTATCGCTCGGGTAGTAGTAAATCGCACATCAGCATGTGGTTCAACACCAAGTCCGATAAGCCCCATACCGGGAAGCAAAGTGACGTCCGTTAACCCAGCGGCGGCCTGCTCCGGTGCCACTTGGTTACCTTGAAACTTCCAACCGCCTGCGATCACATGTCGGGCAGTCAATGCCGCACCTGCGCCAAACCCGATATATCCCGTGCCCCGGCGCACATAACTTGCCCATTTTGGGAATTTGGTAGCCAACGCGGCGCATATTTCGGGTATCGAGCCGTCACCGACGATCAATCCCGCCGGTGCTGTCTCGGA
>JAIRZI010000024.1 GCA_031267295.1 Propionibacteriaceae bacterium
CTGCGATTGTTGTTTCTAAAATTTCTGATGGTGTGTGTGCTGGTGTGTTGGTTGCGTCGTTTTCTGGTAGCCCGATTGGTGGTTATTCGGCGACGGCTGATGTTACATATGTTTGGAAAGATACAGCCAACTCGGGTACTCCGTTGCAGTCTGGTTCGTCGAATACGTATATTCCGACTGTGGATGATGTGGGTAAGAATGTGACGGTTGCTGCGGCGGGTTCGGCATGGAATTGGCAGGATGTGAATGTTGCGTCTGCTCCTGTTGCGGTGTCGGAAGTTTCTACAGCGTCTGCTGTTTCTGGCACAGTGTCTGTGGATGGTAGTGGTGTTGCGGGTGTGTCGGTGAGTGTGAAAAAGACAGGCACTAACACGGTTCTAGGTTCCACGACTACTGGTAGTGATGGTGGGGTCAGTTTTGGTTGCTCAGTATGGAATACAGACGGTTGGGATGTGGTGGTTACGAACAGTAATGCCCCGGTTGGTGGTGTGGTGAGCGCTTCGAGTCGCCAGTTTGATACTAGTAATGGTTCGCTTGTTGTGGCCTCTGATCATTCTTCTGCTTCTTTGACCGGTACTGCTACGGATGCGGGTACGGGTCTTAATATAACTATGGTTGCCCCGTTTGAAGTTGAGTTTGATACTGGCACTACTGATGTTACTGATCCAATGTCGCAGTTCATGTTTTCTGGTGGTAAAGCTACTGCCCCATCGGGTGTATCGCGTGCTGGTTATAGTTTGGATGGTTGGTGGACTACCAGTAACTATACGGAAGGTACGCAGTGGGTGTTTGATACCAACACGGTTTCTGAGTCGGTGACACTGCTCGCTAAGTGGGTGGCGAAGTCTAGTTATACGGTTGCTTATAACTTGAATGGTGCTACGAGTGATGATATTGATTCGTTGACGAATGTTGCGTGGACTGCTACGGGTTTGTTGCCTGCTGATCCGTCGCGTACTGGTTATACGTTTACTGGTTGGGAAACTGCGGGTGGTACTGCGGTGGATAGTGAGAGTGCGTATTCTGTGTTAGCTGGGGACGACGATACGGTTACGTCGGTCACACTGGTTGCGCAGTGGAGTGTGAAGTCTAGTTACACGGTTGCTTATAACGTGAATGGTGCTACGAGTGATTCGATTGCTTCGAAGACGAGTGTTGCGTGGACTGCTACGGGTTTGTTACCTGTTACTGATCCGTCGCGTACGGGTTATAGATTTGTTGGTTGGTTTACTGTTGCTGTTGGTGGTGTGGAGGTGACGGATGATACTTCGTATGCTGTGTTGGCTGTTACAGAGCAAGAGTCGGTAACGATTTATGCGCAGTGGAGCACTGTGAATGTTGATACTAATAATGATGGTGTTCCTGATTTGAATATTTATACGAGTGTGCCGCCTGATGGTATTCCGGATGTGAATATTGATACGGATGGTGACAATATCCCAGATATAAACATTGATACAGATGGTGATGGGGAACCGGATATAAACATTGATACGAGTGTGCCGCCTGACGGTATCCCAGATGTGAATGTGTTGTATCGATTGTTGGATGATGATGGTTTTGGTGTGTTTACGGGTAATGGTGTGCGTTCTGTGAGTGTTGACGCTCCATATAGCAAGTTTGTTGAGTTACTACTTGGCGGTGTGGTGGTTGATGTGTCGAATTACGCGGTTACTGAGGGTAGTACGGTGATTACGTTGCAAGAGTCGTATCTTGAAGCTCTTACGGATGGTACATATTGGTATACGGCTGTGTTCGATAATGGGGTGAGTGAGCGTATCGAGTTGGTGGTAGATGCGCCGGAAGTCAACGCTCCTGCTGGTGGCAGAACACTTACCACAACCACACCACTACTATTAACCGTTACCTCACTCGGGATACTCTGCGTCCTAACCGGATACAGACGACGGTTACTATAAGTGCCTTAAACTGAGTAGAAAATCAAGCTCAGCGGTGGCGCGCTCACTCGCCCATTAACATGGCGCCACAGCCCATACGGCGCGACGTTTTCCACAGTTAGTAGCGGAGTATTTAGTTATCCACAGTGATAACTTACTTGGCCGATTTAGGCACACTTCTCACTAGAGATATGGCATGAAAACTCATAGAATCTTCCGCTGCGTCATACTGTGGTGCATCTGTATAGCAACAACCTTGACTGTTGCTTCTCCTGAAACAACAGCTATGGCTGCCGGTAGCAAAGTTTGGCCGGTTAATGGTTCGGTAATTCGAAAGTTTGAAAAGCCTAAAGAGGTTTGGTTACCGGGGCATCGCGGCATCGACATAGCCTCACCCGCAGGCACTACTGTAGTTGCCGCCGCCGGTGGAACAGTCACCTGGGTAGGGGTGATAGCTGGCACTCCATCCATCTCTATCACCCACCCAGACGGAGTAAGAACCACCTACCAACCGGTAAACGCAACCGTATCAATGGGGCAACAAGTGACGGTAGGCAGCGCCATCGGACAGCTACAATCCGGCCATGCCATCCGTGACTGCTTACACTTCGGAGTACTACTCGGCACGGTATACCTCAACCCAATACTTTGGCTCATCGGAGCCAGTAGCGGCCCGGTACGTCTACTGCCAACAGATGCCACCATCCCCTTAATAAGCCCCACACTTTGGAAATACTTAAGCGGTCTCATATAAAGAAACCCGTATACCCCGCCGCGTTGCGTCACTCATAACACCTCCCAACGACCGGTCTTGTTCGAACCGACTCGTCTGATCAACCCCAACGCCTTTAGAACACCAAATCCGCGCTTTACCGTCTTTTCCGCCACGCCGAGCTTTTCAGCCAACCGCGCGGCGGTGACATTGCCATTTTCTTTCAGCAATTCCAGGATTTCTTGCTGATTAGCGCTCAGTTTTGCAGGGACGTTTATCGGGACATTTTGCGGAGCTTTTACAGGGATATCATTCGTCACTGCAACTCGCAGGGTACGGTTTCTCAACTCATTCTTTTCACCCAAAAGTAAATTGCCAAAAAAGCAATTCAGATATTCTTGCGTGGCATGAACGCCTTGCTTAAAGTCGTTATAGTTGGCACGAACAAGGGCATTTCGGAAATACCATGCGTTTACGGCAAAAATATCGTTGGTAACGTCAAAACCAAAGGCACGCAAATATTTGATGACGAACACAGCGGTTGTGCGAGTATTACCCTCTCCAAAGGCGTGAATCTGCCAAATCCCGGACACGAATCTGGCGATATGCTCCGCTGTCTGTCGCATAGAAAGACCCTTGTAACCAAAGATTTTCTCCTGCGAAAAATCATAGTCCAGCGTGTCTCGGATGCTCTCGGCGCTGGCGTAATACACCGTAGCGCCGTTCAATACCCATTCGCTTTTGCTGATGTTCCAGTCGCGGATTTTCCCCGCAAACTTATAGATGCCCTCAAATAGGCGACGGTGGATGGCAATATATTCGGCAGGCGAAAACGAAAAAGTCTTCTCCGCAAGAATAGCGGCGATGCGCGCCGAAATCTTGTCCGCTTCCTCGCTACGGTTCTCATCTGCTTGCACCGGATGCGCCTGATAGTAGCCCTCAATCAGACGCTGAGCTTCGCCAAGGGTGATATTCCCGTTAATGTTCTGATTCGCGGTTTTTATCAGGAACTCGGACGGTTCAAGCCCATCGACCTGCTGCAAGCCCACAGCGGTATGCCAAATATAGCTACGTTCCACTTTCTCAGGTTCGCCCTGAGTAATATAAGGTTCGAGGTTGTCGTTCATCCTTTATCTCCGCCTTTCGTTTCCAGCAAATCTTTCTGCGAGTTGATGCCGAGATTTTTATGTGCCCATCCTCTCCCCCTTTTTAACCCGCTCCCTGCGCTCAAGTGTATCCCGCACAATCAGGCACTTCTCAAGATGAACGTAAAAAGCGGGCGGCGCATTTCGTGTTATTCAGTGCTTTCACATCGTGATACAAGGGTTTGGTTATTTGTGTTTGCCACTGCAAGGATGCGCCCCCACGCTTCACAATGGTTCTACTTTCCAAACTAAAGTACGCCGCGCTTCATCCCACCAAGATACAACCAGTAAGCCTTATACACCTGTATTAACCGGTTCAACTCATCAACAACAGGAACAACAGACACTGAATAACATCTTGGCTCATTTTGCGGTTCTGTAACTTGCGAATGTTTCATACATTTTTTCTACTCTATAGCCCAACCCCTTGACGGTGACGATACTAAACTCCTCAACTTCGTCGAACTTTTCGCGCAACCGTTTGATGTGAACGTCCACCGTCCGCTCTTCGCTGTCGGTGTCGTAACTCCAGATTTCGTCCATAAGATTTTGGCGTGTGAATATTTTAGACGGATAACTTAGCAGCTTGAACAGTAGCTGAAACTCTTTCTTGGACAGCGTGATGCCGCCCACCGCTAGCGTGTCACAGTCAAGCGTTAGCGCGCCGATTGTTATTTTTCGCTCAGAGTTTATTTTCGCGCGCCTAAGTAGCGCGGTGACACGCATAAGCATTTCATCAAAGCCAATCGGCTTGACCATATAGTCGTCTACCCCGGTACTAAAAACCTTGCGTTTATCTGCAATACGCCAAGCGCGGCTACACCATCAACCGCTTCCCACCCAAAACCAGATAACACACCATTACGTTTAAGATTCGAACAATCCTTTCACGATTTACACCGGCAAATCTCGCTTCACAAACAGCGTAGAGCCAACCAGATACGTTCACCGCGCCGCACTACTGCGAGTATGCAAAACTTCAAAGTAAACTCCGTATGTACGCCACTGGGGCGACACCCGGGATGAGATTCCTTAAGAGCTGAGGAACGGCACTAAATGAGCAGAAACGTAATAACAAATAGTAAGTGTTATTACATTTTTGATATAGTTCTAATGCGATGGATAAGAACATAGCGACCATCTTAAAAGAAGTTTTGACGAGCGCTGGATGGACGCAAGAACAGCTAGCTCGCCGGCTCGATGTGCCGCAGAAAACTTTGAACTTGTGGGTTAACGAGAGAAGCAAACCCCGAGTGAAAAATGTTGAAAAAATCAATAACCTGCATCGAGATATTGTTGGGCGCTTCGTCGTTGACGCTGGCACACTGACGAGTACCGAAAAAGCAGCGTGCGATAAACGTATTACGGTTAAAAAGATTACTGCTAATACTGAACTGTTAAACAAGATAACTTTGCACTTGACGTATCACACGAACACAATTGAGGGCAGTACCATGACGCTCTCTGACGTTGAAGAAGTGTTAGCGGACGATAATAGAGTGCTCGCCAACAAAAGCGCCAAAGAACAAATAGAAGCACGAAACCACCGCGCTGCCCTTTATTACCTGCTTGATGAGCTAAACGCGCAGGGTAAAGATTTTAAGTGGAGCAAGGATTTAATCCTGAACACCCATTTACGGTTAATGAATACCCTTATAAGCGACGCAGGTAGGTATCGTAACCACGGTGTGCGAATTATGGGTAGCCGTGCGATACTTGCAAATTATCTGAGTGTGCCACAACGTATCAATGAATTTGTGGAAAAGATAAACAAACCAGTAACTAACCTTGTGGAACACTTAGCGTGGACGCACGCCACTTTCGAGCGAATACACCCATTTTCTGACGGTAACGGACGCACTGGACGACTAATCATTTTTATTCAAGCTCTGCAAAGTGGGGTTGTACCGCCGCTAATTGTGAAAGAACGCAAACAGGCTTACTACAAGTATTTAGAAGTAGCTCAATTAGAAGAGAAGTATGATTTACTGCGCTTATTCATCGCTGAAAGCATCCTATTTACTGGCAATCTGATCCAAAAGTAAGCTTTCAATCGCGGCCTAACACCCGCACTTTTGAGATCTAAAGGATGACTGGTCAATAAACTTCAAAATACCCGTTTCCCAGAACTCTGCAATGCGAAAACAAAATACTGAATGGTTTGCATTCTGCACTAACCCCGACACAGCCGAAAACAGATACACCTGAGTTTTTCCTTTTTAGCGTAGAAGTGGTTGTAGTGGTGTAAACCTTGGGCTTAAATCAGAACTATTCAAAGTGGCGATATACATCACACGATTACCTATCGTCCGTCATTGCGAGCGGCCGTGAGGGCGCGAAACAATCCAGTTACTAAAGCGCTATTCACCACAAGTTGCAGCACGCTGTGAGGATATATTCGCCCTCATGCGACTACTCGCTGTCCGTCATTGCGAACGCCCGCAGGACGCGAAGCAATCCAGTTACTAAAGTGCTATTCACCGCAAGTTGCAGCACGCTGTGAGGATATATTCGCCATTGTGTGACTACTCGTCATCCGTCATTGCGAGCGCCCGCAGGGCGCGAAGCAATCCAGTTACTTAAGTGACACTTACATGAACCTTTCTAGCTCGGATTTATTGAACAGAATCATTTTTGTTCAGTGGTTACCTTTCTGGATTGCTTCGTCGCTTACGCTCCTCGCAATGACGGGAGAACTCAACACGCCACTGCACGATTACTTATCGTCCGTCACTGCGAACGCCCGCAGGACGCGAAGCAATCCAGTTACTTAAGTGCCGCTTATGTGAAACTTTCCAACTCAGATTCACTAAACAGAAGCACCTTTTGCTCAATAACTACCTTTTCTGGATTGCTTCGTCGCCTACGCTCCTCGCAATGACGGAGAAACGATGCTGCGATACCGGCGTTCGCTGCTGCGAGCCTACACTCCCCACAATGACGGAGAGACTCAATACGCTACTATGCACTGCTACGCCACGCCGCCACTACACTCCTCACAATGATGGGAAACCCGATACACTACTATGCACTGCTACGCCACGCCGCCACTACACTCCCCACAATGACAGAAAAACTCAACTGTCCCTAGGAGTCTGACTAAAGGAAGCGGTAGGTGGTATCGCTCTTGACAAATCGTTCACACACTGCTTACATGATTTTTCTGGTGACCCATTCTATGATGAGTAGAGACTGTACCCGGAGCGGCTACTGTAACAGATTCGCTCCATGTGGCTCAATTCGCTGATCAGATCATTGATGAATGTCGCCGACGTGTTCAATAAACCACTCGTGGTCACCGTGTCCGCAAAAATGATCAACTAGTTCAAGTGCTCATAGTTTACGATTGTTAGAAGCACTTACCGCCAAGCGCGTCACGATCACCGACAACAGGGTAGCGGTGCCAGCTAGCTGTTCAGAAAAGCCACCGTCTGTAACGATAACCACCGCGCCGATAGCGAGGATTGAGATCAGGATAGCGCCCGCAGCGATTATTAGTTCTTGCTTGCGAACGATAGCTGCTTGAAGCGCCCGAGTGAAACCAATGCCGGTCAACACCGACGAATCAGCCGCTAACTGTTGGCGCTCGCTCTGGTGCGCTAAAACTAACAGCAGTATCGCAAACCCTATCCCGAGCACCCCCAATGTGACTGTCAGCGCGTCAGTGGTGCTCAGTGCCAGAACGGATAGTCGCGTCGCCCCGCTACGTTCTCGACCGTCACGCACAGCAGCAACTGTCAACGCAGCCAACCCGGCCACACTGGCCGAACTCAGTAAAGTCACCGCCACCGAACTGGCACGGCTCATCAACAATCGCCAAGCCAGCGCGTCAACGCTCGCCACAGGGCGCGTATCCGAACGTCGATCAGGGAACCGTGACACCTCGCGCCGCATACCACTGAATAACTCGACACCCCACAACCCTACCGCGATGCTCGTAGCCGTCGCGAACAACAATCCCAACCTAGACGGTCCCAACCACGAACACCCCATTCCGACAGCGCCTACCAACAGATACGGCGGTGCCAACTCCAACACCAAGCGTTTCCGAATATGAGAACGCCGCCACCCGATCTGAGCCAACCCGGCAACAATTGGACGCAACCTGCGCGCGTTAGCCAACGTCGTCACACCCAAACCCACCGTGCCAGACACCAACGCCACTACCGCCAAAGCGAGCGTCGTGCCACTCAACGCCGCTTCCACAGTGATCGCCGCCCCCAACGTGCTCCACTCCTGGCTCACCCACCCGAGGTCTGCTGAGTTGCCTATCGCGTCCACGAAATAATCCGGCACATACAAAGACACCTCTTGCGGACTTGACCCGGCGACAATCGTCGCGTTAAGCCCCAACAACTCAATCTGCCCAGCCACTTGAACGATCTTATTCTGCGCTTCGGGAGTGTAACTAGTGATGCCAGCCACTCGCACCCGAATAGCATCAATCGGAACCCCTCCCCGCAGTGTGCGTCCGCCCTCCAGATCAGTGAACGCGCCCGGAGCAGCCGTAATGAAATCAACACCAGACAGATTCGCTAACACGTTCTCACGCTCACCACCAGACAAATCACGCCATGTGTTAGTTGTGGCAGAGAACCCCAACGGAACATATGATGCATCCGCAGCAGCGGGATCAATGATATTCGCTAATGTGAAAGTATCCAACGGAGCAACTAACACCCCAGAATCACCGCCTACACCAGTCATCGAGCGAAAACTACGCACCAAACCCACAGCTGAATCCATGCCCGACCAGTCAGCATACGTGCTCCCCACAGGCAAACCATCCGACCCGACCACATCCCCCGGCACCACCTCAAACGCCGGATTATTACCCGGCGCATCCACACCCACATAACTAGGACGTCCAATCAACATCGGTTCTAACGACGCGGCATCCGACCAGGATACTCCCCCATTTTCACCATCGGGGAGCGTGTCTCCCGGAAAAACCAGGGTCAAAATGGAAGAAGAAAGCGGGATCAACGAGTTGCTAATACCAGCTTCGAGCGTTGCCCACGGAACAAAGCTCTCATCAGGCAGCGCCCGCAGCGTCTCCAAATCCATCGGCGCATCTGAAACAGCCCTTTCAGCAAGTGAAATATCAAGACGCAACTCCAACTGCCGCATAGGCTCACCATTGATGATCAACGGCACGATAGGCGCTGCAACACCAGCGCGGTGTACGTCCGATACGATATGCCCCCACGCTACTGGGGAAAGCTCTCGGTCAACCAAATCAGCCCATTCTTCAGTCGCTTCTCGCTCTTTGGGAACCGGCTTCCAGCCAAGCTCAACCTCGCCACCCTCAGTTTCTCGTTCAAATGGAACCCGGATAAGACGATCCAAAAACGCTGCGTTCTCTTCACCCAGTAACTGCATTTCCGCGATCGGATCGACCGCCAACACGATAGAAGTAAACGCAGGCAACTTACCCAACCGCACAATGTAAGAATTATTGAAAGTTATAGGAGCAAAACTATTCGCCGTACTGATGCTCTCCGAGATGTTGGTACGATCGGAGCCTGGTTGCACAATATCAGACGCTGATCGTGCGGGCAGCCACACCCGGCCAGTGCCACTTGATAGCACCTCAGTGCCCCCATCAGCACCCAGCAGCATCGAGGTAACACGCAACTGCGCCACCAAACCACCATCAGGCACCACTGAAGAGCCAGCTAATGGATCATCAGTAACCCACAACTCAGGACTCAGTGCATAACGCCGCAATGAGCCAACCATGCCGATAGGAGCC
>JAIRZI010000062.1 GCA_031267295.1 Propionibacteriaceae bacterium
CCCGTCATTGCGAGGAGCGTAAGCGACGAAGCAATCCAGAAAAGATAATAACTGAGTAAAAGAGGATTCTGTTCAGTGAATCTGAATTGGAAAGTTTCGTATAGATAGCGTTTTATGACTGGATTGCTTCGCGCCCTTTTGGGCACTCGCAATGACGGACGATAAGTAGTCGTATGGTGCCGGGTGGTAAGTGATCGCGTGACGTATAACACCACTTTGAATAACTCTGATTTAAGTTCAAGGTTTACACCACCACAACCACTTCCGCACTAAAACGGCGAACTCGGGTCTTAGGTGAACCAAGGAACCGCTTCTTAAGAAAATGCTGAGATTAGCACACCGGTTTAACGAACAGATTGAGCACCCACTCAGTCGAATGGCTACCACACGTTATATGCGGTTCAGCGCACCACCGGCCGGCCGTCCACTTCATACTCCATAGTGGTGAAACCCACCGTGAAGTACAGCTTAGGGGCGGGTTCATCATCCCTGGTATCCATACCAAATTTGATCCCGGATTGGGCATTACCGGTCAACTCCGCTGGTAGCCGGACGAGCAGATTTGAAATTACTTCGGCATCGGCTAGCGCACAATCAAACTCTGTTAACTCAGACGACTGGGAACGCAACGTGGAGTAAACCGGCAACCCGGCTGGACGGATGAACCGCTCGATAGTTTCGACATCTCGGCGAATATCAGCCCAAAAACCCTGCTGATCAAGCCCGATAGCCAACACTCGCGCAGTAACACAACTATCGCGAATCGCTTCTTTCACCCCACCGGAAGTTGTGAAATCAAGCTGGTTGACCATGCTGGCATTTGGGTAAAAGAACACCGGAACCGATTCGGGGCTAGTGGTCACCGACATCAACACCCGCGCTTCGTTATACTCGGTGATTTGCAGCTCTTGGTTGATGTCACTGCCGGACACTTCGGCGGCCGCACGAAACATCGCTCCCAAGTCGTCTAATACAAAGTCGCTTAACTTAAACGACGCTTGATTCACCCAGACTATGCCTAAGTCCAACTGCTCTATCACGTTATTTTCCCAACGCAATGTCATCGGTCGTTCAGTAGCAATATCCAGATATGTCAATGTCGCTTGTTGCGCAGTGAGCGTCACTCGAAGAATCGGCGCATCACCCACCTTAGTTTGCAGTTCCGCCAATGCAGCGGCGGCGGCTCCGGGAAGTAACAAACCATAAGCCGGGGTCGCCGACGGCGGTATCAGCGAAACCGACGGGGTTTTGTTGGGGTTAGACCAGGCAGTACACGCCGTCACCAGCGACATCAGTGTGGCCGCCAATAACAGTACTGCCACCCGTCTCATACTTTTCAGCTTAACAGCCAACTAGTTAAATGGAGTTCCACTCCCCGCAATTCTGGTGGCTCGACACGCTTAAACTGCGGTGCGAAGTAAAAATGTTGCGCAGATATGCACCTTTTGCATAGCGGTTCGTCATCGCAACGTAACCGTTACGCAAACCAACTGTAACGGCGTTGATTTCAGCCGTTTACGCGCTCGAAAACGTGGCGTACTTTAGCGTGCTTAAACTTACGCAGATAAGAACGTCCCGTTGGGTAAGTGAAATGCTTCCCGCGCAAGATGTACAACTTGTTTTATTGAAAGGTACTGAGGAGTCGCAATGGATATGAGTGTATGGTTTCTGATGGGCGCTGCGTTGGTGTTTTTCATGCAAAGCGGATTCGCTATGGTCGAATCTGGATTTACGCGCGCGAAAAATGCTGGCAACATCATTATGAAAAATACGATGGATTTCTGTATCGGCACAGTGGCGTTTGTGGCGCTCGGTTTTTCTATCATGTGTGCGCAGGATTACGCTTTCGGTTTTATCGGTGTTCCAAATCTTGATATTTTCACCTCTTGGGAAAGTTTCGATTTCTCAAGTTTTGTATTCAATCTGGTGTTTTGTGCCACTGCGGCCACCATTGTTTCTGGTGCAATGGCGGAGCGTACGAAGTTTGCCAGCTATCTGGTTTACTCTTTCATTATTTCGCTTGTGGTATACCCCATCGAAGCCGGTTGGGTGTGGAACCCCAACGGTTGGCTATTCACGCGAGGCTACATTGATTTTGCAGGTTCGTCTGTTATTCATATGGTCGGCGGAGTGACGGCGCTGATCGGTGCCGCGTTACTCGGTCCGCGCCTTGGAAAATATGCGCTGAACGCCGCAGGGGAAAAGGTAGCAAAAGCCATCCCCGGTCACTCGCTCACACTTGGCGCGCTGGGCGTTTTTATTCTGTGGTTCGGCTGGTATGGCTTCAATGGTGCCGCTGCCGCCGATGCCGATCAACTTGGTTGGATTCTGCTCACCACCACGTTAGCGCCGGTGATGGCGGCCAACGTGACCATGTTTTTTACTTGGATTAGAAGCGGTAAACCGGATGTTTCAATGACGCTCAACGGAGCGCTGGGCGGGCTGGTTGCCATCACTGCGTCTTGTGCCTATGTGGACGCTGTTGGCGCGATCATTATTGGTAGTGTTGCTGGTTTGTTGATTCCGTTAACGGTGGAGTTCATCGACAAAGTTGCGCATGTGGACGACCCGGTGGGAGCCGTGGCGGTGCATGGCGCGTGCGGTATCTGGGGTACGTTGGCCGCCGGTCTGTTCGCTATTGATGGCGTGGGGTTGTGTTACGGCGGTGGCTTTCAACAGTTACTAGTGCAGTTGACCGGTATGACGGCGATTCTTGCGTGGACGGTTATCACTATGGGAACAGTGTTCTTTATTATTAAAAAAACCATGGGGTTGCGAGTGGGCACAGAAGAAGAACTGCGTGGTCTTGACATCAGCGAACACGCTTTGGTGAACGCTTATGCAGATTTCCTAACTACCCCCGATACTACCGCGCACTATTTAGCGCATACTGCCGCGTCACCGTCGGCTTCGGAGTCGTACGTTGCGCCGGTACCGACGGCGATACGTCCGCAAATCTCTAGTGAATCCAAAAAGTTCTCTAAAGTGGAGATCATTACCCGCCCGCAACTGTTAGAGCCGTTGAAGCTAGCTTTGGAAAATATCGGAGTCACCGGCATGACGGTCAGTAATGTTGTCGGTCATGGCCTGCAAAAAGGGCAAATCGGCAACTATCGCGGTGTCGCCGTGGACGCGCCGTTCGTCTCCAAGGTTAAGGTGGAAACGGTAGTTTCTTTGGTGCCGGTGGGCGATGTGATCGCCGCTGCTAAGAAAGTGCTGTACACCGGTGCTATCGGGGACGGCAAAATCTTCGTCACCGCTGTGGAGAACGTTGTGAAGATTCGCACTGGTGAAGAAGGTTATGCCGCCTTGCAAGATTATGCGGAGTAAGCCATTCGTTCCAAGGTTTTGCTCGCTCTCGCACTGCGAACATTGACATTGCTTAGCACTTACCTGAAGTTCACCGCGCCTTAGCTCCGAGTGGCTGGAAAACAAAGCGCGGCACGCTCTTGTTCGACGGAAATACTGTCGGTGCTGAACGTTAGAATCTAGATATGAGAAACTGCGGGTCGGTTCATAATGGATAATGGCAATCTAGAGCGGCCTGGTGTGATATTTGTTCCAACGGATATAGTGTCTCCCCCCACCGCTTTCGGTATAAAAACCATGAGGTTATGGCAGACATAAGAGTCAAAATAGTAGGAGGATGCATACGATGGCTGTTGAGCAGTACACCGAAAATCTGACTCTCCATGAGATGAAATGTACGCTTGGTGATAATGGGTGGGGGTTCGTGTTTCCGCAAGGCGATGTTGCTGATGTCGAAAAAGTATCGAGTCTATTAAAAAAAGCAGGCGGCAAGCCAGCGCAACGTGCGCTTGAAGATTTCACCGCTGGCGGAAGCGGCAAAGCGAAACCCGAATTCATAATCACATTTAACGACGACGCACACACCATCGTTATCGTGGAATGCAAAAATTCTGTGAAGAAACATCAGTCGGCGAACTTTGATTGCCCAAATGGGTACGCCGTGGATGGCGTTCTTTACTACGCGAAATTCTTAAAAGAGGATTTTAATGTTGTTGCAGTCGCCGTAAGCGGGACAAAAGCATCGGAAATAAAGGTTGACGCTTACTATTGGGGCAAAGGGCTAACGACTTATGATGCCGACTTACTCAAAAAAGCTAAAGACATTATTTTAGAGCCAAAAAATTACCTTTCCCTTGTCAAGGGTGAAAAATTACACAAGAACTATTCGCTTGATGAGATACGCGAAACTGCTATTGAAATGCATGACTACTTGCGCGAAATAGCTGTCCGGGAAGAACACAAACCCATTTTTATAGCTGGCGTTCTTATCGCACTTAATAATGATGATTTTTCAAAAAGTTATGCACTTTTGCCCTCATATGACACGGTTATGTCAGCTATTCAAACAGCGATAGAAAGCGAATTGAAAAAGGGCGGCATCCGTAACGATAGAACGACGTATATCAAACAAATTTTTAAGATGCTACAAGATAATTCTAAGTTCTCATCTATACCGTTGATTCAGAAAAAATCTATCACTTGGTACGTTGAACAGTTAGAAATGAAAATAAAGCCGATGCTGGATTATGCCAACAGTACGCTTGATGCGCTCGGTGTGTTCTATCACGAGTTTATAAAATATTCGGGCGGCGACGGTTCCGGGCTTGGCATCGTCTTAACTCCGCAGCATCTCAGCGAATTTATGGTCGAGTTGGCAGGCGTGAACAAAAACAGCAAAGTCGTTGATATTTGCTGCGGCTCGGGTGGGTTCTTGGTTACGGCGATGTCTAGAATGTTTACGGATGCGAATCCGGTTGAAGTTGAGGTCATCCGAAAAGAGCGTTTATATGGCGTGGAACAAGATGACGGCTTGTACACACTCGCTATAGCTAACATGATTATTCGTCGAGACGGCAAATCGAACATTATCAAAGGCGATTGTTTTGACACAAAAATTATCGAAGAGTTAAAAACGCTCAACATTAACGTTGGGCTTCTTAACCCGCCCTACTCGCTTAAAGGCGGCAAAGTTGAGTTAGAGTTTGTCGAACAATTACTTGACATTCTCACGGTTAGCGGTACGGGCGTTGTTGTTGTACCGATGTCCTGCGCTATCGGCACAAAATTCAAGGATGTGCGCGAAAGGTTATTTAAGAAACATACTTTGAAGGGTGTTTTCAGTATGCCGGATGATATTTTCTATCCGGCAGGTACTAACCCATGTGTCATGGTGTGGCAAGCTCACACGCCACACGACACTAAACAAGAAACCTTTTTCGGCTACTGCAAGGACGATGGCTATGTAAAGCGTAAAAAGTTGGGGCGCATTGATTACTACGGTCGTTGGCCTGACATACTCGCCGAATGGCTGAAACTTTACCGTAACCGTGATGTGGCAGATGGGTTCTCTGCGCGCGCTTGCGTCGAACATAGCGATGAATGGTTATGCGAAGCGTATATGAAAACCGATTACAGCACTTTGACACAAGACGACTTCCAGAAGACGGTTAATGATTATTTGGCTTATCTCATAAAAGCAGGTGAAGTCAATGAAAATTAAAGAATTATTCACACTTTCACAAGGCAACGGTTTCGAGTTAATGAACATGGAACTGTCTAAAGATTCTCACGTTAATTTTGTTTCTCGCACTGCACAAGATAACGGTGTAGTAGCGCAAGTATGCGCAGATGGCATTACCGAACCTTTTTCGAGTGGCGTTATCACTGTTGCGCTTGGCGGTAGTGTGCTATCGGCTTTCGTACAATTAAAACCGTTTTATACCGCATGGCATGTGGCGGTATTGCTGCCCAAAATTGAATTAACGCTACAAGAAAAGCTCTACTACTGCATGTGTATACGAGCTAATGCTTATCGATATAGTTACGGGCGGCAGGCTAACAAAACTCTCAAAAGTATTGAGTTGCCAGACATTATCCCAGAATGGGTTTACACCACGTCAATTTCGCCATACACAACCGCTAATACAAACAGTGTCTTGCAGCTACCGGTGCATGATTTTGCGAACTGGCGTGAATTTCAATTAGAGCAGTTGTTCAATTTTGCCAAAGGCAAACGGTTAAGAAAAGCGGACATGCTAACAGGTAGCACTAACTACCTAGGAGCCATCAGTGGAAATAACGGTATTAGACAGTTGGTAGACGCTCCTGCAATATTCAAAGCGAACTGTATAACCATAAATTACAACGGCAGCGTTGGTGAAGCGTTTTATCAGTCTGCACCTTTTTGGGCTACGGACGACATTAACGTGCTTTATGCTAACGGTTGGACGCTCAATAAGTACATAGCATTGTTCATTATCACCGTCATAAAAACTAACCGCTACAGATTCAGTTACGGGCGTAAATGGACACTAGAAAAGATGCAGAAAAGTCTCATCAAACTGCCTGTTACTTCGCAAGGCTCACCAGATTGGGGTTATATGGAACGATACATTAAAGCATTGCGCTACTCCGATAGAATCTAGCAATCCGGCTATCCCAAATCGGACAACGCTTCCACAACCGTAGCTTTGGCTGCCCGCCGCCCCGGAAATAGCGAAGCGAGTAGCGCTGCGAGCAGCAGCACGCCCAATAAACCTAAAGTGACTGGCCAGTCGATGGCGAACACCGTGTTTAGCGACATACCAGAGGAGAGCAACGTAGTTACCATGGCTTTTGTGCCGAGCCATCCGAAGAATGCCCCTGCCGCCAGTCCAACGATAGTGCCGGTTAACACTAGTAGCACCGCCTCTATCGCCAGCATCAACTTCAACTCAGCGCCCTGTAACCCCAGTGCTCTAAGCAGCGCAGATTCTCGGGTACGTTCAATCACCGAAAGTGTGAGCGTGTTGCCGACACCAACTAAAGCGATGAGCACCGCAATTGCCAGCAGTCCGGTGAGTACCATCACGATGATTTGCAGCATCTGCTCCAGTTGCACCGACTTCATTAGACCACCGGATACATTCAACTGATGCTCTTTCGTGATGTCAGTTATCGCGTCGTACACTTCTAATGCCTTGGAGTGATCAGTTACCCGCATTAACACTGCTGCGCCGTCCACTACACCGCCGAGTTGCTGTAACACCTCAGGCGATACAAACCAACGTCCTTCATCACTGACATACATCTCACGCACCGTCAAGGTGACCCGTTGCCCGGAATCCCCCAGCAAACTCACCTGACTCCCCACGGGGAACATGTTGGAATAATGCGACGAAACCCATAGCTCATTACCCGGCGAGTCTGCTGGAGAAACCGCCACCGTGCTCGCTACCGCCGCATCATAGCCGCACACCCGAACCGGCACTGTGCCGTTATTGGCAGTGATTTCAGTATGCGCGCAAGAAACCGGCACAACGGCACTCACGTTGGGTAACTTCTCTAATTTAACCCGAGCCTGTTCCGACACCGCAACGGGCGTTTTACTAACGTCAGTTCCGGAACCGAAGTTGACCGCCGCAAGATCGACGGGAAACATTTCGCTCATCTTCGCAAGCACCGTTTCTCGCATCGACGCCGACCCAATCTGTAAGGTGAACACCAACCCTACGGCTAGCATCAAAGCAGTAGCGGTGGCGGCAGCTCGCGCCGGATTACGCACCGTATTTGCTACCGCGAGACGCGATACCACTGTGAAACGCCCCACAACTGCGCCAATGCAACGCAGCAGCAACGGTACGAATAACGGCGCGGCGAACAACACTCCGAAAGCTAGCAACACTGCGGCCAGTAACGCTAACGGCAGCGCCGAAGTAGCTGCATGAAGCGCACACCACACCAGTACTGCTCCGCCTATCAGCAACAATGCGCAGATAATTTTGCGAATGGTGCCGACACGTCGTTGCACCGCCACCGGATCGACGGGACGAAGCGCGTCCATTGGAGACACTGCGGTATGACGCGCGGCAGGAAGAAACGCCGCCACAACTGTCATAATCATACTGAGGAGAACCGCAATTCCCAGTTCCGCCCAAGGCAGCACAATACCCCAACGGATCGAACCGGTGTACACGCCGACCACAGTAGCCAGTGCAGCCGCCACTCCGATACCGACCAACGCACCTACAAACCCCACTATCATCGCTTCTAGTAGAACTGAACGCCGCACTTGCGCCCCATCTGCCCCGATGGCGCGCAGTAATCCGATCTGCCGACGCCGCCCGGCAAGCAGAATAGTGAATGTGTTTGAGATGGTTATCATGCCGACTACAACGGCGATAGCTACAAACACCCACAGCACATACTTCAACGCATCAATATCGCCTGTCGCTGAAGCAACTGCACTGGAGGCTAGTTCGGAAAAAGTACCAAAGATGCTGTTGAGAGTAGGCTCGACCGCGGTGAGTGCGGCAGTTAATGCGGTTCGTACTGCATCCGTCTCAGTGGTATTCGTTAACTTCAACGCATATGCACCGTATCCGCTACCGTTCAAGTCTCTGAAATAGGTGTTTACTACATACCCTACCGCCCCGGAGAATGATTTTGGGTCACCGCTGAGACCCGTTACCAACCACTCCTCATCGGCGAAGACGGATTGCAGTTTGTCACCAACGCCCACGCCCAACTCCGCAGCCGATGCCTTACTTACTACGATCTCATGCGCTGCACTAGGCCATCGTCCTGCATGCAGTGGGTTACTGACAAGCAGTTCGGGAAGCGCACCAGCAAGTTTGATACGAGCGGAACCCGCCGATCCACGTAGCGCCGTAGCCTTGCTATAAACCGGGGAAACGGCGGCAACACCAGGTACACTATTGACGACATCCAACACCTTAGCTGTGGTGATTTGCGGTGTCGAGCTTGCCGATTCTCCGGTGTATCCCACGGTCAACACCAGATCAGCTTTGCCATACGGTAACAGTTCCTGATGAGCTATAGCCACCTTTTCGGTGCTTGTCACTATCGACGCAGCCGACATAAAGCCGATAGAGATAGCTACCGCGATTAAAGTTGCCAGGTAGCGGCCAGGGTGGCGGCGCAGTTCACGCAGTGCAGTATTCAACATGGGCTTCAAATATCTTTCTTTTTACGCAGCAAGAGTTTTCATTGCAGCTAACACTGTGTCTTCATCCGGTTTGGCGATGTCAGCGACGATCTGCCCGTCACGTAGCATGAGCGCCCGGTCGGTGTATGACGCGGCTCTAGGGTCGTGAGTAACCATGATGATGGTCTGTCCGTTTTGAGCTGCGACACGCAAAAACGCCAACAATCCAGCCGAGTTACGAGAATCCAATGCTCCGGTTGGTTCGTCTGCAAACACCACAGCAGGCCGTCCGATAAGCGCTCGCGCCACCGCCACTCGCTGCTGCTCACCGCCGGAAAGTTGGCTAGGCAGATGGTTCAGCCGATCAGTTAGCCCCAAGGCGCTCACCAGCGAATCTAATAACGCCGTGTCAGGTTTGCGCCCCGACAACTCCAGCGGCAACAAAATATTCTGTAGTGCGGTGTGTGTCGGTAGCAGATTGAACGCTTGGAAAACGAACCCCACCTTTTCGCGGCGAACTTTGGTAAGCTCCCGGTCTGGCATACCGACGAGTTGCACACCGTCGATGGTCACCGTACCGGCAGTGGGCGTGTCCAACCCAGCCAAACAGTGCATCATGGTGGACTTGCCAGAACCAGACGGCCCCATGATCGCGGTGAAAGTGCCTAACCCGAACGAGACGCTCACTCCAGCTAGCGCTTTCACTTGGGTAGCGTCACTGCCATACACCTTGGTAAGAGCTGTAGCGGTAACAATCGCAGTGTCATTCATGCCTTTTAGGCTACGGTCACAACCGTCCGTCAGCGGCATCAAAATATATCAGAAACGGCACTTATGGCCTACAGGGTTACGAAGATACCACCCGTATCGAACCACAGGATGAAGCTACCCATTACCAACCCACCTCACTAATATGAGGCGCAACTGCTGCTTGGCCAACTAGGCTTTATGTTGATGATGGAAAATATTGATAACTCCGAACACTACAATCAGTGGCAGCCGCAGCAACAACAACGGTATCCGCTGCCGATAGATGTCACTATCACCGTACTGTTGTTCGTGGCTACTGTGCTGCCTGGTATTTTCATGCTACCCAGAGTTTTTCTTCTCGACATTAACCGTGAACTGCGACCTGGTACCAGTGTGTTGCTGTGGTTGTTAGCCGCCATGCTGCTCAGCTTGTCGCAGTTGTTACGCACCCTCAAACCCCAGTTGATGTTGATAATGGCGACGCTCGGAGCAGTGATACATGTAATTGCCTTCGATTCGCCGTCATGGGCGATAGCTGCCGTTCCATTCTGCGTCTACTCGTATGCGCGTTATGTACCAGATCGCACTTCGCGGCTGGTAGTGGTTATCGGGGCAGTAGGGGCAGTTTTAGGCCCTATTCGCTGGTTCCAACTCTGGGATTTGACCGCAGTTAATCGGCAAACAAGCATATCGCTATCTCAAATTAACGCGGCGTTATCGGTCATGTTGATATGCGCAGCCGCAGTTGTGGTGCCGTATCTCGCCGGACGCATGATAAATGATCGAACGTCACGGGAATCCGAGCGGATATTCGTTGCCCAACAACAAGCTCGGAACGCCGCACTGCGCAATGAAGAACAGGCGCATGTGGCACAAATGCGCGCCCGTACCGAGATCGCTCGTGAGTTGCACGACATTGTGGCACATTCGCTGTCGGTGATGGTGATACAAGCCGACGGGGGGCGGGCGGCGGCTCGCTCGGGCGACACTGAGGCCGCCGTCAATGCTTTGGGTGCTGTCGGTGATACCGGACGCGATGCACTCACTGAAATGCGACGTATCGTCGGCGTACTGCGCGGTGAAAATAACGTCGCATCGGATGCTCGGGTAGATTTTGCACCGAACCCCGGACTAACCGACATCAATACTCTTATCGCCCGTTCTGGTGATCGTGTGACGTTGGAGGTTAACGGTGTTATGCCCCAAAATGTAGCTCCCGCAGTAGCGCTGACGGCTTATCGTATAGTTCAGGAAGGACTCACCAATTTTCTGAAACATGCCGGGGCGCAGGCGCAAGCAAAAGTACGTTTAAGCTACGCTCCGCACCAGTTAAGTGTCAACATCAGTGATAACGGCACCGGAGGTAGTAACGGTGAAACGGGCTACGGGTTACGCGGCATGTCGGAGCGGGTGAGCGCCGTTGGCGGACGTTTCAGCGCCGGCCCTGGCTCAGACGGCGGTTTCATCGTATCGGCTACCATACCGTTGCCGAGTACACCACCGACCGCCACTCAATGGACGCCCTACAGTGGTAGTGGAACCTAAATAAGCACTGCCCTACCTACGCGGCTATCTCGAAAGACACTGCCTAATGATGTGTTACAAATGAAATGTTTAGGATAAGTGAATTGATTTGACTATCTGCTAGGAAAGCGTAGCAACAAATAAAAGTTCTCTGAAAGTGATTACCGCAAGTGAAAAGGAAGGTTAAGAAGATGACAAACAGTTTGAAAGTATTTTTGGTTGATGACCAAGAGTTAGTGCGCAGTGGATTTCGGATGCTCATCAACGCCGAGCCAGATATGCAGGTGGTGGGGGAAGCTGGGGATGGACGCACCGCCCTGGCAGCGTTACTACACACCAAAGTAGACGTGGTGTTGATGGACATCAGAATGCCGATTATGGATGGTGTAGAGGCCACCAAACTGCTCACTTCACGACCAGATTCACCACAAATATTAGTGCTTACCACCTTTGATCTCGATGAATACGTATTCTCGGCTCTTAAAGCCGGAGCTAGTGGGTTCATGTTGAAAGACGCTCGTCCCGAAGATTTGCTGCAAGCTATTCGCATGGTGGCGGCAGGAGATTCAGTGGTAGCGCCGAGTGCCACCCGGCGGTTATTGGAACATGTGGTACCTGGACTGCCGGATTCCCCGGATTCCGAGCCAGACCCTCGGCTAGGTGTGCTTACCGACCGGGAACTCGAAGTGCTGGTCGAAGTGGCCAAAGGTGCTACCAACACTGAAATTGCCAGCAATCTTTATATGGCTGCCGGTACTGTCAAAACTCACATCGGTCACCTACTCACCAAATTAGGGGCACGTGATCGAGTGTCACTGGTGCTGTTTGCGTACGAGACAGGGTTAGTGCGTCCTTAACGAGTAGTGGGATTTGGTTTTGTGGGTGTGTTGGTAGCCGGTTCCTAGTAAGCAACTGATTCCTATTAGTAGGAACCCTAGTAGTGCGGTGGATGGGATGGGGTGTATCAGTTTGCCACCGGAAGGAACATTATCTAACGGGACAGCTACTTCTATAGTGAACTCAGA
>JAIRZI010000079.1 GCA_031267295.1 Propionibacteriaceae bacterium
AGCAGAAGCGGTGATTGGTGAAGTTTTGGCGAGATTTGTTTGGAGGTAGTTTAAGTCTTTTAGGCCGGTTTTAGGGTAATGAAATTTTCTGGGGGATCGAAAAACCAGTATTCACGAAGCTGAGGCACTTTGATCGCTATAGCTCTTGGGGTAGCTGAATCGGAACTGAGTGTCACTAGACAATGCCGCACCTCCACGCCAATACCGCGATCATAAGATAGTTCGTAGTCGGGGCAGTCATAGTCGGAATATGCAGATGTTATTTGGTAGAGCGTGCCTTGCGTTCCGGGCATCACTTCGAGTATTGGAACAGCTTCCGGGTCGCCTTGTATCACTAGGTAACTCCACGACAGGAAGAACGGTGTTGCCGTCGCCAGATCAACGGTAGTGTTTCCCAGTGGCGTGGCGGCGACTATCCGTTCGCTGAGCATTCCCGGAGTTCCCTGCCAACCACCGTTGAGCCGTACTCCAACTTGCGTGCCGTCAGGCAGTAAGACGACTCCCCAACTTCCGAAAGCAATATGAGAGTTTCCGGCAGCGTTTGAGGCATCAGTTGGAAGACCGGTTGGAGGTTGCAAGCTTTGCGTCACAGTGCTACTGGGATATTCTGGTGGCGTTGTACTGCCGCTGCAACCAGTGAGCGCTAACAGAGCGAACACTACGGTGCCGATAAGCGCTCTCACATTAGGCATTTAACCAGCCTATCGCAGGTAACGCAAAGTAAATCAAGCGTATTACCAGATAACAGTTAGCTACGTTTACGTATGACCGCCGCGCGAGTTGAGATAAGTTTTACGTTTTTAACTTGCGCGTCACTTTTAACTTGCGCGTCACTGTTGTACTTGTAGCGAGAAACTGCGTTTTTGAACGTTGTGATATGCGTTGGGTGGCTCGGTAGGCTAATTCGATAAGCTGTTGGGGTGGTGTCGCTCTATATTCATGTGCCATTTTGCGCTGTGCGTTGTGGCTACTGCGATTTCAACACATACCTTCCAGAACATGCTGGGATTGATTTTAAGGAGTATCTTGCTGGTCTCGACCGAGAGTTAACGCTAGCGGAAAGGACGTTCGGCAGTGGAGCAGAGTTGCAGACAGTATTTTTCGGCGGCGGTACTCCAACTTTGCTAGGTGATTCGTTGGCGGCATCTTTAGAGCTGGTGCGTCGACGGTTCACGATTCCGTCTGATGCTGAGGTAAGCACCGAAGCTAACCCGGAGACGCTGACTCCTAAACTACTGGATACCTTGCTAGTAGCGGGATTCAATCGGTTGAGCATCGGGATGCAATCAAGCTGTGAGCGGGTGCTGACGGTGCTGGATCGCGCTCATACACCCGGACGCGTGGTTGCTGCGGTAGGACAAGCCAAGGTGGCGGGGTTCACAAACATCAATTTAGATCTCATCTATGGCACACCGGGTGAGACTATGTTCGAGTGGCGATGTTCGTTGCAACATGCACTGGCGACGGAACCTACTCATTTGAGTGCCTATGCGTTGACATTGGAGTCAAACACCCCGTTGGCTAGGCGTATCGCACGCGGTGAACTGGCGGCAATAACAGCGGATGATTTAGCTGACAAATATCTTGTTACCGAAGCCGAAGTTAGTCAGGCGGGTTTTTGTAATTATGAGATTAGTAATTGGTCGTTGCCGGGCAGGGAGTGTCGGCATAACATGGCGTATTGGTTAGGTGCGGATTGGTGGGGCATCGGCCCGGGTGCGCACAGTCATATCGGTATGCGTCGCTGGTGGAACGTAAACAGTCCGCGACGTTGGATGACTGCGCTGGCTGCCGGTAAAAGCCCGTGTGCTGGCGAAGAAACCTTGGATGATGCCGCTCAAAAAACTGAGCGAGTGATGTTACGGTTACGGCTGGCCACCGGATTACCGTTGGAGTGGTTGCCTGCTAGTGTGGGCAACCAGTTAAACGGTTACGTGACGGCAGGGCTGGCGTTAATAGTTAACAACAGTTTGGTGCTCACTGCTCCCGGACGACTGTTAGCTGATCGGATTGCGTTGGAGTTATTGGATTAGTTTGCCTCAGGCGCAGCTAAATCCTGTCGACTATCTGATGTGTACCCTCACTTGGAGGTAATGGGTTAACTTTCAGTGGTATGACGCGGTTGTGCTAGTTCGGCATATGCGCAGATGGTGGCTTCGCGGGCGGCGGAGATATTGAACGGCCATACTTGATCGCCGTCTGATTCCGCCTGTAGTAACGCTTCCTGTAGCCCATACCCGGAAGAGCGGAGTTTCTGCACATGCTGGTAGAAGTTTGATATTTCGTCACGTTGTTGCAGCGCGTACGCTACATCTACCGGTTTTCCATGTCCCGGTATCAGTATGGTGTTTTTTGTCACCAGTTTAACTATCTGGTCGATAACTCCCGGCCAAGTTCCGATCGTGCTATCTGGGCCGAACTGAAGTGGGCCGGATTCTTCAAGTAAATCACCGACGAACGCCACCTGCTGTTTTGGCAAATACACCACAAGATCAGAGTTGGAGTGTGCTGGACCGAAGTGTTTAAGTTGCACTTGTTCGCCGCCGAGGTTGAAAGAACCCCATTCGCGGATCAAGTTCTGCGGCACGGTGATTAGCTCTGGAGAGAACCCTAGTTGTTGCGCTAAAACAGCGTCGTCACCGGTAGTTGCAGTTTCCAAGAGTTGCGCTTGAGCGTAAGTTTTCACTGCGGCAAATGCGGCAAGCCCAAACCAATGATCGTGATGGGCGTGCGTGACAACCACGCGATCAATAGTGCGTCCGAAACGCCGTTGTACGCTGTCGGCGATAGCTGCGCCCTGTACGGGGGAGGAGCCGGTATCCACTAACAGTACGTGTTTAGTTCCGAATACCACTGCGATGTTGACCGTCTCAGGTTGAGCGACTGCGAGGTATACAGTCGCCGTTACCGAAGCCCAGTCGGTGATAGAGAACGTACTCATATGATTACTGTCGCACGCTTAAGCGATTCGCACAACGAAAAACCGCAAGTTCGTTGCAGAAACATTGCTTAATCACGCGCTACGGTCTTTAGCGATCGACGTGCAGTAGCTTGTGCAATATTTCCAAGTTTTACGCTCAAAGTATGAGTTGCGTGCATCCCGTAGAAGCAATCGTCTAGACTGGCACTCTATACTTGAGAGTGCCAGATGCGTAGGGAGGCGACACTATGGACGAGCGTAAACTCGCCGTACTGCGCGCCATCGTGACCGATTACGTCGCTTCTCATGGGCCGATCGGGTCGAAAGCGTTGGTGGAGCGACACAGGTTAGAGGTGTCTGCGGCAACGATTAGAAACGATATGGCTTCCTTGGAAGAAGAAGGGTATCTCACTCATCCGCACACTTCTGCCGGTCGTATCCCCACCGATAAAGGCTACCGGTTGTTCGTTGACCGGCTGGCGAGCGTGAAGCCGCTGTCGGTAGCGGAACGTCGTGCGATTGTGCGTTTCATGGAAGGGGTGTGCGATATTGACGACATCGTTTCCCGTACCGTGCGTTTACTGGCACAGATAACACATCAAGTGGCGATCGTGCAGTATCCGGTGTCGGTGTCGGCACGAGTGCGTCATATCGAACTACTGTCACTCGGCGCTGGACGGGTGCTGGCTATCGTCATTCGTTCCACGGGTGCTGTGGAACAACGCTCATTTGAACTGCCAGATCACAGCGAAGCCGAATTGGCCAGTTTACGAGATTGGGTAAACGCTGCGACAGTGGGCAAGACTGTTACCGACGCACTAGAAGTCATGTCTGTTGCGCTCAATGAGGCTGTTTCCGACGAACTCTTGCGAGTTGGTAGGCTCCTTACTGCGCTCATCGATATGCTCTCCGCTGATCCTGGTGCGCGTGTGATGGTGGGCGGAGTTCCCAATCTCGCCAGATTCAACGCAGAGTATGAAACCACTGTGAAACCTGTGTTAGAGATGCTTGAAGAACAAGTAGTGTTACTCAAACTATTAGGTGAAGCCGTAAAACCGGGGGACGGCGAAGTGGCGGTACGTATCGGTGATGAAAACGGTTACGTTCCGTTGCGCTCCACGTCTTTGGTGATGAGCGGATATGGCTCTCCCGAGAGCGCTTGGGCGACATTAGGAGTTGTCGGCCCTACCAGAATGGATTATCCATCGACGATTGCGGCAGTGCAAGCGGTGGCTAATTATGTAGGCAGATTCTTGCAGGAAGGCTAAGATTTTGGCAACCGATTATTACGCTGTTCTTGGTGTGCCCCGTGATGCCTCCGAAGAAGCTATCAAACGGGCTTATCGCAAGAAAGCGATGCAGGTACATCCTGATGTCGCTGGTGACGACCCGCAAGCCGAGGAGAAGTTCAAGACGGTACAGGAAGCATATGCGGTGCTCTCCGACCCACAGAAAAAGGCAGTGTACGACCGGGGCGGCGACCCGTTGCACTCCAGTGGCGGTGGTGGGTTTGACCCGTTTGCGGGGTTCCAAGCTGGTGGGTTCGATCTTTCCGATTTGATGGGGGCGATGTTTGGTGCTGCGGGGCAACATGGGCCGCGAACTCGAGTGCGGCGGGGTAAAGATCAGTTAGTGCGAATGCGCATCAGTTTGCTGGAAGCAGCATTTGGGGCGAGTAAACAACTAACACTGGATACTCATACGGTCTGCGAAGCTTGTGGTGGTAGCGGGACGGCCGACGGCTCAACCCCCACCACTTGCCCAAGTTGTCAAGGGCGGGGCGAAACATTTATAGTGCAGCGCTCTTTCTTAGGTGACATCCGCTCCACCCAAACATGCGCTCGGTGTGCCGGTTTTGGCACTATTATCACCAACCCTTGTGCGCAGTGTTCTGGGGAGGGTCGAATCCGTACAAAGCGCAACGTCACGGTGCAGATACCCGCTGGAGTGGCTGATCGCAACCGCATTCAACTACCCTCCCAAGGGGAGGTAGGCCCAGGTGGTGGTTCCGCCGGTGATCTGTTCGTCGAGATAACGGTTAGCCCGCATGAAGTATTCAAACGAGACGGCGACAATCTGGAGATGGTGTTGCGGCTTCCGATGACAGCGGCGGCGCTCGGTACCACCATACAAGTGCGTTCTCTAGAAGCTGATAACCCCGACTATCCGGCGGATCAAGCGGAGGTTGCGGTAACGGTACCGGCAGGTACGCAGTCGGGGGCACGTATCGCTGTGAAAGGACGTGGTGTTCCCCGACTGCGCGGTTCTGGTCGCGGTGAACTTGGGGTTACCGTACTGGTGCAAACCCCCAGCAAAGTAAATGAGGAACAGCGGATACTGTTGCAACAACTTGCCGAGCTACGAGACGAAGTTAGCCCAGAGATTGTAGTGGGAGATGCTGGCACCAAAGGGTTCTTTTCCCGGTTAAAAGATTCGCTCGGCTAATGACGGCATCACTTTTCTTTGCTGAACAAGTGCCGAATGTGGTGGGGGCGATAGCGTACATCACCGGTACTGAAGCGCACCACGGTGTCACTGTGCGGCGGTTGCGTCTGGGTGAGCAGGTGTACGTCGCAGACGGAGCGGGTAGCGCCGTACTAGGGGCAGTGGTAGCTATCTCCAAAACGCAGGTTGCAGTGAGTGCAGCGCAGGTGTTTTCGCAAGTAGCGCGATCGCCGCATCGTTGGGTAGCGGTGCAGGCATTGCCGAAAGGTGAGCGGGCTGAACTTGCTATCGAAATGCTTAGTGAGCTGGGGGTAAGTGAGATCGTCGCTTGGCAGGCTGCCCGTAGCGTGTCTCGCTGGAGCGAGAAGATCGAAAAAGGGGTAGCCAAGTGGCGCTCAACTGCTCGTGAGGCCGCTAAACAATCTCGACGTTTTCAGGTGCCGCAAGTGTCTTACGCCACCACCGCGCAGCTAGTTGAGCGCATTCAAAGTGCGAGCATCGCACTTATCTGTCACCAGGATGCTACGGCTTGGGTTGAATCGGTGACGCTACCGGCAACCGGAGATGTGGTTTTTATCGTCGGGCCGGAGGGCGGTATCAGTGAGAACGAGCTAACGGCCTTTCAGGCGGCCGGCGCGGTACCGGTGCGAATCGCAACACATGTGTTGCGTACTTCCACTGCGGGGGCGGTAATGCTTAGTGAACTGCAATCTTTGTTGAGGCGGAGTGCGAATGTGTGAAAGTGAAACTACCGCCTGCGCGGCGGGAAACACCCTATTGGGAAAAATGCAGTTACCGGAAGAAAGCTCCGCTAAAGGGTTCGCCCTAGCGACCAAGGTATCACCCGTCGAACATTCGAATGAGTGCAGTGAGCAGTTTGTTGTTGGTGAGAGTTTCGGTTTTGAAGTGAGCGCAACTTTGCCACAAGGTCAGGGACGCGCTGGGGTTATTCACACCCCACACGGCAACATCGCTACGCCAGCATTCATTCCAGTAGGCACCCAAGCCAGTGTGAAAGCGGTGCTCCCGGAGCAAGTGCGAGAACTTGGCGCACAAGCGGTATTGGCTAATGCTTTTCATCTCTATCTACAACCCGGTGCCGACATTGTGGATGCCGCCGGAGGATTGGGAAAGTTTATGAACTGGACAGGCCCTAGTTACACCGATTCGGGCGGGTTTCAGGTGATGAGTCTGGGCGCGGGTTTCAAAAAAGTTATTGAGATGGAGGCTGCTCCGCAACCGGATGATTCGGCCAGTGCGGGTGGTCGTAAGCGGCTCTCTAACGTTGACGAGGACGGCGTGAACTTTCGCTCGCCGCGTGATGGGTCAAAGCATCGTTTTACCGCCGAGATTAGCATGGGTATCCAGCACCAGCTTGGAGCGGACATCATGTTCTGCTTCGACGAACTTACCACCCTAGCCAATACTCGCAGCTATCACCAGGCAGCTCTGCAACGCACCCAGCGTTGGGCGCAGCGTTGCCTTGCCGAGCATGTGCGGCTGAGTACCGTGCGAGCAGCTAAACCGTATCAAGCATTATTTGCGGTGGTGCAAGGCGCGCAGTATGAAGACCTCCGGCGAGCTGCCTGTCGGGGCTTGGTAGCTACGACGCAGCAAGGGAGACACTTCGACGGTTACGGTATCGGTGGCGCGTTGGAAAAACATGCCATCGCGCAGATTGTCGGTTGGTGCGCTGAAGAATTACCCGTTGACAAGCCGCGACATCTGCTTGGTATCTCGGAGCCAGAGGATGTGTTTGCGGCGGTAGCTGCTGGTGCGGACACTTTCGACTGCGTGATGCCGTCTCGCGTGGCGCGCAACGCCGCTATCTACACTGAGCAGGGCCGTTACAATGTGGACACGGCGGCTTATCGCCGCGATTTTACAGCGTTGGAAGTCGGATGCGATTGTTACACCTGCACCCATTACAGCAAAGCGTATCTGCATCATGCGTTCAAAGCGAAAGAGATGATAGCTGCCACGCTGGCTACCATCCATAATGAGCGTTTTACCGTACGGTTGCTGGACAACATTCGCGTTGCGATCATCGCGGGTTGTTTTGCACAGTACCGTGCAGAGTTCTTCGGGCATTACCGTCCCCGTTTAGGACGTTAAAAACTTCGCCAGAAACGCTCAAGGCGAGACAAGTTACGTTTGCAGTAGGAACGAATACTGGTATCAGTGCCAGATTCCGCTACGGGTTCTCTTGCCCGATACAATAATCAGGTGAGCATTGACGACAAAGTTGCCGTGGATAACCGTTGGGGGCGGTTACACATTCAACGCATTAAAGGATTCCCACGACGTTACGAAGTGTCAGCGGCCACTCGCGCCCGGCAGCGTGGTCAGCTATTAGCGTATGTGAAATGCCCGGCTTTCAATCCGTTCAACGCAGCGCGTTTCTATGCGGACGAAGCCGGCTCCCAGCTACTTTTCAGCGTCAGAGGTCGTTGGCCTTTCCTTGCTAAGAATACTTATTTCGTTAGGGCGGCTTCCGGGCAGATCATCGCCACGTTCGACAAAGACCTTGGTAAGTCGTTCGCCAACGCCAATGTATATCTGGAAACACCTGGCGGTATTGCAGGTACTGGACGTGATACCAACACCGCTATCAATAAAGCCCGACGTGTGGTGGACTTCTCAGCGTTAGTAGATTTCTTGTTCTATACCGGCGGGGCACGCGAAGTTGTTGCTATCAGTAAGGGGTGGGGAAAAACGGATCCTTATCTGGTGAACATTCCTCGATTGCCAGATGGTAAACAGTTGGATTGGCGGGTTGCCTCTGCTGTGAGCGTGTTTCTTGACTTATCGCTCAATCGCGCACAGTTCTAAAGAAGTACTTTCACTGGCTAATGCTGTGCTGGCAACGTAACACGGGAATGACGAGCAGCTTCGCGAGAACGAATCCAAGCTATGACGCGATAGGTGAGCGGCAACAGTGCTACTTCGATGGCTACTTTGTAAAGGTAGCCGGTGATGATGTAGTTAGCCATAGTGTTAGCTGCGATGCCGAACCAAGCAATGAGACAAAATAGCGCAGTGTCGGCAGCTTCCCCCACCAAAGTAGAACCCACTAGCCGCACCCATAAGCGTCCAGTACCGAAGCGTTCCCGAATTCGCACTAGTACGTAAACATTCAAGAACTGCCCGGCCAGATAACCGACGAGTGAAGCCGCTACCATTCGCCATACCACGCCAAGTACCGCGTGCCAGGCGGCGGCACTTGCAAACCCGGGCGCAGCTGGAGCAGCATCTATTAAAGCGAACGCTGTAGAAGCCGTCAGCGATACTATGAACCCTAGCCAAATCGTTCGTCTGGCAGCTTTAGCTCCGTACACTTCGGCCAACACATCGCCTAACACATAGGTAAGTGGGAATAGCAAAGCGCCGCCGTCAAAAATGAACGTTCCCAATGCGAGCAGTTTGGTGGCACCAATATTACTGATCAGCAACAGCGCGCAGAACAGCGCAGCCACTATGTCGAAGTAGCTATGTTCCGCAGTGGAAGACATCGGCTTTTGCTCATTCATCGCCTGATAATAGTAGGCCAATTGGTAAGCCCTGGTCATGTTTTGCATGACGGGCATGGTTCATAGCGCATTTATTTTCAGATGATTTAGCACGCAGCAAGACCGGCATGGTATTACCAATTTCAATCTGCCAAGAGTTGTTGTGAGCGGGTAGGCTTAGAGTATGGCTATCCGCCCACAACATGTTGACCCAGAGCCTGGCCCAGAAACCGAGTTAGGGTTGGTGCGTCCCGACGACTTGGCGCGTAAGTATCGACTGGGGGTCATGGGCGGCACTTTCGATCCGATTCATAACGGTCACCTGGTGGCGGCTAGCGAAGTGGCCGCACGGTTCAACCTGGACGAAGTGGTGTTTGTGCCCACTGGCGTGCCGTGGCAGAAGAAAGAACGCCAAGTGTCAAAAGCCGAAGACCGCTATTTGATGACCGTCATCGCCACTGCCGCTAATCCGCGCTTCTCGATCTCACGAGTAGATATTGATCGCGTCGGTGATACTTATACCATTGACACTTTGCAAGATTTGCGCTCGGAGCGCGGTGATGATGTCGAATTATTTTTCATCACTGGTGCGGATGCCCTAGCGAGCATCCTCACTTGGCGAGGTGCCGAACAGCTATTTGATTTGGCGCACTTCATCGGCGTTTCTCGCCCCGGTGTGCCGTTGTCGGATGCCGATCTTGGTCATCTGCCGCGCACTGAAGTTACATTTTTGGAAGTTCCCGCGTTAGCGATCTCCTCTACTGACTGTCGCCGTCGAGTCGCTGACGGATTACCAATCTGGTATCTAGTGCCAGACGGTGTCGTGCAGTACGTAGCAAAACGCGGCCTTTATGCCACCACAAAAGCAACATTGCCGCAACCAAAAAAGTAGTAGTTAACCGTCAATCAGTGAAAACCGGGTAACTACAACTACGCAGAGTTACTGGTTCACTTACGGCGAGTGGCCGTAAGTAGCCGCCAAGCAAGACACCCCAGCAGTGCTGCACTTGCCGCTGCCAGCAGGGCATAGCGCACGCTTGGAGTGGAAGCAAGGCTACCGCCGGTGGCCACTTTAGGGCCTACCGAGCCGCATATCTGGGTGGCGTTATTTGCAGAATCCGGATCAAGACTATTGGAACCCACTACCGCAGCATTACAAAGTTGCGTCGTCAAAGCGAAATCATCTGGTATTTGGAACGTCACTTGCGCAAGAACCGTCTGGCCTACCGCTAGCGTGCCGGCGTTACAGTACAGTGTGCGTTGATTATCGCGTACCGTCGGTTCGGGGCAGGTTGCCCCGTTGACTACAGCACCAGCAACAAAACTCAACCCCGTTGGCACAGTATCGGAGATCATCACATCGGTTGCTTCAGACGGGCCATGGTTCGTCACTGCAAGTTCGTAAGTTACTTCTCCAGCTACAGCTGCTTTACCAATCTGACGTTTCACAATGGAGGTGTCGGATACTCGCACCACATGTATATCGACGCTAGCGGTGTTGTTGCTGTAATCGGATTCTGGAGTCTGTAAAGAAATCGTGCTAGTTAAGGTGTAGTTACCAGTGGGAATATCCGCTGGTATATATGCAACCGCTGTGCCCGGAGTTACTATGCCGGGTGTGAAAGTGCCCATGTATGGGGTTTCCGTTCGAGCATCACACTCCAGTCGATAGACCACCGGGGTACCGGAGTGCGTAAGAGTGCAAGTCATCTGAGTAATGTTGATACTTGACTCATCAACTATGAAACCGGGTGGGAAAGTAGCAACCACATGCGGAGCATCGCCGGTGGATGGCCCATTATTGATTCCGGTCACGGTGAATAGCACACTCTGCCCAGCCATTGGGGTGTTAGTGGAAACCGCTGCCGTCACAGCAGCATCTGCCAGCATGTTCAGATTTGCGGAGGCGACAGCAGTGTTGTTGGACATATCGGGGTCTGTCGCGGCAAAGCTCACGGTGGCTGTATTGGTGATAGTGCGCACCAGACCGTTCCAATTCGTTGGGTGCGTCGGCGCTAACACCTCAGGGCACTGGGCGAGTAACACGTCCGGTTTGTCATCACACCAGTAGGGCACGGTGTCTTTTGGTACAGAGTTAGCGACCAACCGCACGTTTTTACTGGCACCGCTAGCCATTTCCCCTATAGCGCAACTAACGGTTTGGGTGCCGTCGCCAGCGGTGGAAACTAGAGCGCAACTGGGGTCGGAATCGAGTGCTGAGAAAGTCAAACCGGGGGGCAGGGTGTCCGTTACCACGGTGCCGGTGGCGGCTGACGGCCCGTTGTTCACCGTCATCAATGTCCAACCAATCTGAGAACCAGCGTAGAAAGTGGCGGCATCTGCCACTTTGAACTGTGCCAGATCGGCTTCGTCAAAGATGTCAACTGTGGCTTGCGCCTCCGCAGGTGCTGTATCGTAACCGGTACCGTCGAGATGCGGCGTGCTGGAGGTAGCTTGCGCTTTGTTTACCACCTGTTCATAAGCATAATTCTCCAGATATGTCTGATCGATTAAACCGGTTACGGTGAGGGTCACCTGCTGCGGCACTCTATCAATGCCCGTCCCCGACACAGTGCCCACCGGGCAGGAGAAAGATGTAGCGGTAGCGGAGCAAACTTGACCATCTGCTAGTTGTGACGGCGACACATCGGTGATAGTGAACCCGGACGGCAAAGTATCTGAGATGACAACGTTTTGAGCATCGCCAGCATCTGGAGCTACCGTTGCGCTGATCTGGTAACTGAATAACGAGCCTGCCAGCCATCCTTGGTGTGGGCTGAGCAGTTCGGTGGGGTTGGCTATGGTGTTGAGCGCTGTTTCGACGAGTAGTAAATCGGTGCGCTGTTGAGTGAGCGATAAGGTGGAAGTATCGCCATTGTTACTCAGATCAGAATCTTGGGTGGTGGAAGTAACTTCCGCCCAACCACCGGGGGGGAGGCTGGTGTCAGCGCAAGTTGACAGATGTGGCGGAGTATAGGCATTAGGGGAACATGCTTGCCAAGTAGCTAACTCATTCCAGGAGGGAGTGATATGGAAAGTGAAACTGAACGAGTTAGTTCCTTGTCCGGGTGGTATCTCAGCGACATCGCAAACCAGTTCCTTGTTTACGCCGTAACATCCGATAGGCATATCGGTATCGATGAGGGCATCAACGATCACATTTGAGCGTAGTTGCACGTTCTTTGCGGTAGATGGGCCGTAGTTGGCAACCATAACTTTGACAGTGCGCGATGAACCCGGCCCGTCGTAAGCGCCAGGTGTGGAATCCGACATTTCGATATCGAAAGTGATTCGCAGATCGGCGTTCGCCGTAAGTGTGTCGCTGACGGTTGCGGTGTTGTTAGCCAGTGTTGGTTCTGGGCTACCAGAAGTAACCGTGGCAGTGTTGCTGAGTACCGTACCGGCATCAAGAGTGGGAGCAATTTTAGCCTGAATGGTGACAACCCATTCGGCTGCTGCCGCCAGATCGCCAACATAATCGCAGGTCACTTCTTGTTCAGATGCGCTACACTGCGTGGATGTGGTGGAAGTGCCGCCGCCGGGAATGCTGACACCGTTTGCTAGGAAAGTAAGCCCGCTAGGCAGCATATCGGTGATCTGCACCGGAGCAGTTGCGCTCTCAGCAGTGTCATTGTTTTTGACTGTTAAAGTGTAGGTAACAACCCCACCAGCGACCAGCGAGCCATCTGGCGCATCACCTTGGGAAGTTTTAGTGATACTGAGATCGGGCAGCGCTGTGCCGGTGAGTGTCCAAGTCGTAGTGTTGTTCCCGGGGTTAGGGTCGCACGAAGTGTCAAGTGACAAGCAATCTGTAGAGGTTACTTTGGCGCTTTGGAGGATAGACGTTGGCGGGGTGGAGTAACTTGTAGGTGCTTTCATAGTTACCGTGACCGTGCTCGTCGCTCCGGGGGTTAAGTTGCCCAGCGACCAGAGCGTACCGCCGGAACCAGTGCAACTACCAGCAGACGCAGCAGGGCTGACGCTTTCTAGAGTAAGTACAGACGGTAGAGTGTCTTCCAGACAGACTCCGTGTGCGGTAGATGGCCCGGCATTGCTGACGGTGATGGTGTAAGTGATAGTAGTGCCGGATCCGGCATCTGGAATCACCGAGTGGTTGGCGGTTTTTGTTACTTGCAGATCGGCTAATGTGGTGATGAGCGTTGTAGCTTGTGCAGTGTTGTTAGCCGAAACCGGATCAGGTGTGTCAGCGCTGACGATCGCCTGGTTTGGTATATTTCCGGGAACAGTTTCAGCAGCAAGGATGCCGGTTAAAGTCACTTGTAGCGAGGCTGTGATGTCGCCAGCGCCTAACGGCCCGGGAAGATTGGCGACAGTGCATACCAACTGTCCTGAGTTCAGCGTTGGGTCGTTACAACTACCCCGGTCGTAGCTGATTGAGGTGGGAGTGAACCCGGACGGCAACTGATCTCGCAAGGTGACTTCCTTGGCATCGGAGGGGCCAAGGTTAGTTACGTTCAAGGTGTAACTAACCGAGCCACCAGCGTAAGCGCTAGTTGATGCCGTTTTACTCACCTGTAAGTCGGCTTGAGCTGCCGTTACTGTTATTTCGGTATTCTCGTTATTGTTAGGGTCTGGGTCGGTGGTGGGGCTGGAAACGGTTGCTTCGTTGAAAATCGCGGTGTTCTCGGCGGCACTTGGCACAATGTACGCCTTGACATTGACTCTGGCTTTTTCACCGGCGGCCAACGTAGGAACTATACACTGCACACCGGCGGCGGTGATGGATGGACAAGTTAGCCCAGCAGTTGCGGTGGCTACTTCATAAATAACTAAATCTTTCGGGTTTGACACCGTATCAGTTATGACGACGTTGCTGGCATCCGATGGGCCGTTATTAGTTGCGGTCAAGGTGTAGGTGATCGTTGAACCGGCGGGGGCGCTAAGCGGGCTTGCTGTTTTCTCAATACTCAGATCGGAAGCGGTTGTCATCGGAGTCGACACAGACGCTATGTTGTTTGACATATCGGGGTCAAAAGATTCAGTGGCGACAGTGGCGATGTTGGTTAGCGTAGTGGCGGTGCTGGATGCAGCGGCGCGGCCGCTAACAGTTATGACAACGTTGCCCCCAACTGGCAGGGTGCCGATGGCACAGGAGATCGGCTTTCCTACTGGAGGCACCGGGCAGCTAACACCGTTGGAGACATTTACGCCTGTAACAATGTAATCATTAGGAGTTGAGTCGGTGACAATCACATTACTTGCCACATTCGGCCCGGCGTTGTGCACCGTCAAAGTGGCGGTACCGGCCTGCCCGGCGATTGCCGGATTGGGCAGCATCTTTTTAGTGATTGAAACATCAGCGAGTGACGCTACGGGAACGGAGACGGGGGGGGTGTCATATACTGCCGAAACTCCGGTGGTGCCGGTGGCGTAGTCTAGATGCGCCAAGTTCGTCTGTGTAGTGCCACCGGCACTAGGGTCAACGCTTACCTGGAACTGGTAGTACATGGCATCGCCAACATTGAGTCGCCCGCCTTGAGTGGCGTTGGCATCAGTTCCCAGCCGCACTCGTACTGTGCGGGTGTCCGCGAGATATTCTCCTCGGTCGTCGCCACTGGCATCGCTTAGTTGAATCGCCGGGCTTGTCGAAGAAAGTTGATTCATTAAAATCAACGATCCGGGAACATAGCTCACTCCCGGCGGTAGCGGGTCGGAGGAGACTAGGTTCACCGCCGGGTCTTGTCCGGTGTTGATGTAAGAGAGGGTGTAGGTGAGCAGATCGCCGGGTTTTGCGGTTGCTGCACCAGAGGTGGTGTTAGTCACCGATTTGCTGGAGGATGAAAAATCGGGAGCGTACAGATTGATTGCTAAACCTAGCACACCGGGGAAATAGGCATCGCCCGCAGAGCTAAATGCAAAAGTTGTGCTAGTGGCACCATTGGGGATAGCTCCCGAGACCCCAAGGTTTTTCACATCAAACCCCAGCATGTTGGGGTAGTTTGGAGTGCGGTTGGTGGTGGCGGAGCCGTTCAAGGTGTTAGTGGAGTTGAAAAAGTTGGAGCCGGGAGAGAGCGCGTTCGCCAGTTGAGTTTTGTTAAGCAGGGCGTAATCGCCGGTTTGGGAAAGGTCACCCTCATAAGCCACCATGGAAAGTTGAGCGTCCACAGTTCCAGCCAGCGGAGCCTTGAATCCGCTCACTGAAATCGACTGCGGCGTAGTGGAGTTTACGCCAGAAAACCCTTGAAAGACGCTCAAATTGCGTAGCGGTAATCCGGGGGCGGTGTAGGCGATGACTAACGCCCATCCGGCGTAACGATCTGCGCCGGTTCCGGCCTGTACGTTGGCGCTCCAGTAAGTGCCGTTGCCTGCGGCCTTTACCCGCTGAGTGACATCAACGAAACTTTGATAAGCGTTGTTAGACGTTGTATTCACCGCCAGTAGTGTGCCGGTGAGATTTTCATACTCACTGGCACCGGGTACTTTGAATTTGATCTGGTTCGCCAATGTTTGTGAAGCATGGGTGGTGGTGCCGCCACCGTCGCCAGCGGTCAGTCGAGCGCCCCAGTAGAGTCTGGCGAACAGCACTTGCGAACCTGGCGGCAGACTCAAGTCGGATGACGATGAATTGAACGTTGCGGCATCAGTGTCAACATCCAACATGGTCATGTTGAAGTAGTTGTTGTCATAAACGGCACCGTTTTTTGCCGCCGTACAGTTTGGCAAGTGATCAGCGCAGGTTAGTAAGGGATTGCCGATTGCGATAACCGCGCCGTTGGCGTTGCTGGTAAATACCGCAGTGAACGGCGCACTGATCGCAGCGGCGGCATCCCCTCCTAAAGTGAGTATCGTCGCAGCTACCGCAGTGATAGCGGAAAGTAAAACAGCAAAGATGCGTCGTAGATTGGCAACACTTCTCATTAGCGTTCCTTACAGTGGCCAAGCCCCAAATCCTTACATTAGGACATGCGGCTTATTCGTTGTCACACCAGCCAGACCTGACCGACCATGTACGTTATCCGCATATCAATTGTTGGTACTGCGACCGAGCTTTGAGCGGTTGGAACGGCTACTTCTATGTATAATACTCGCTTGGTGAGACAGCGATTAATTATGACTGACCAGTGAAACGCTATTGAGAGATTTTGGTTTTTCGTTGCGCTTCAGTTGGATTGAGCGCTGCGCCGCTAATTGACTTTTCTATTAAGCGAATATTTTAGGATGGACACTACGGTGAGTACGGGCAAATCTTAGAACATAGACTTGTGCGCTATGGAAGAAGATTCAAAGGCTACAGCGAGCGGAGCCGCAGCGTCAACTGTGGTATCCGATACCGCCAACCAGAGTGCGCGAATGCCAAGCCGGTTCTGGATACTGTTGGGCGCTGCCGGAGCTTCCAATTTAGCGGACGGTATTTTCAAAATGGTGGTGCCGCTAGTGGCGGTGACCCTCACCCGTGATCCGATGCGGGTGGCTGGAGTGAGTGTGGCAGCGTCACTGCCGTGGTTACTGTGCTCGTTACCGGTCGGCGTATTGGTGGATCGCCTTGATCGTAGAGTGGTGATGCTGGTAGCTAATGTTGTGCGTTCCCTGATAACGGCGATCATCGTGTTATGCGGAACTATCGGATTTTTGAACATCTGGGTGCTATATGTCTGTGGCGTGGCCATCGGGATAGCGGAAGTGTGTTACGACACGTCCAGTCAGTCGATACTGCCGCAGATAGTAGCCACTGCGCAGTTGCAGCGGGCGAATGGGCATTTGTATGCGGCTGAGGTTACTTTAAACAACTTCGTCGGGTCACCGCTCGGCGGATTGTTGATGGGGTTGGGGGTTGCGTTGTCGTTCGGCGTTCCAGCAGCACTATGGTTGCTGGCGGCAGGCGGACTGCTCTGCATTAGAGGCAGGTTCCGGGTAGTGCGTACGGCTCCTCCGCAGCGGATGTTTTCGGAGATCGCCGAGGGGCTACGTTTCCTGATGCATCACCGAGTGTTGCGCACCCTTGCCGTGTTCACTGGTGTTGCTAACATGGGCAATGCCGCCGCCAGCGCGGTGTTCGTGCTTTTCGCAGTGGGCATCCAATCGCCAATGAAGCTCACCGATTCGCAGTATGGATTGTTGCTTTCCGCTGGAGCTGTAGGTTCGCTTATCGGAGCGGTATTAAGCGACCAATTGATTAACTGGCTAGGGCGTTCGCGTGCGCTCATTTTCTTAACATTCTTTGTGGCGGCGCTTATCGGCGTTCCCGCGCTCACCAGTAACGTATGGGTGATTGGCGGTATCTATGTTGTTGCCGGTTGTGGTATTTCGGTGTGGAATGTGATCGTAGTATCGCTTCGGCAAGCTATCGTTCCGCCGTCGCTGCTCGGAAGACTCAACTCAGCATATCGGCTGTTGGCGTGGGGTATGATTCCCGTTGGCTCCGCTATCGGCGGAATACTTGCCAAAATGTTGGGGTTACGTCCGTTGTTTGCGGTGATGGCGCTACTAGTGTTGCTACCTTTAGTGTTGTTGCGTGAGATCAGTGAAGATCGGCTGCGCGCCGCCGTCGTTGAGGCGGAAATTGAGAAGACGGCTTAACCGGGACGCACTGCTCACAACTTAAGCTATAGCGGGTGCGGCGCTGAAAACGTCTGCTGAATCGTGATGTTGGGCACCGCCACACATCCATACCCCAATGGCGGTAGTCAAAGGAATGGTGAGCACCAGACCGATTGAAGCCACCATGGTGGATACTAACTCTTCGGCTATATCCTCCATAGTTATCAGTTGAGTGATGCGGTAATCGATAGTGGAAGCCAGCATTAGTAGTGCTAACGCGCCGCCGACATAGGCGAACGCGATGGTATAGACGGTAGACGCAATGTGGTCGCGTCCGATGCGCAACGCTGCTGCAAAGATCGCCGAACGGCTGAGAGTTGGTGCCGTTTCGCGCAGTTCCCAGACCGCCGATGCCTGGGTGATCGTCACATCATTGAGAATGCCAACGCCTGCCAACACCATGCCGCAGAGCAGCACGCCGCGTAGCGAAGTATGGGGTGCAATTGATGCTAATATTGCCATTTCTTCATGGATGCCGGGCGTTAAATGAGTGGTGGGGATCGCCCACCAAGCGAGTGTCGAAACCAAAGCAATACCTGCAAAAGTGCCGAGTAGCGCCGTCGTTGATTTCACGCTCACGCCATGCGCCAAATAGACAACGATGAACATCACTGCGCTAGCGGTGACCAGAGCTACCAGTAGGGGGTTGCGCCCCGCCAGCAGTGCGGGCAAGGTGAACAACCATACGGTAATGACGGCGCCCAGCAGGCCGAGCAGTGCGGCCAAACCTTTCCAGCGCGCTACGGCGATCACAACTATGACAAATATTCCTGCCAATATCAGCATGGGAGTGCCGCGGTGATAATCCATCAACACATGCATGGGAGCGCCTAAGACTTCAAGCTGCATAATGCGGAGTTTGTCACCGGGAGACATGTCGGCTGCTGGCACGCTAGGGTTGGTGGCAACGGTGACGATTTTCCCATCGTCTAATAGCACTTCAACCGATCCCATCATGTCAGACTCATCTGCGGGATGCACTTCGACTACTTTTCCGGTTATGAGTTGCGCGCTCTCGGCTAGGTATGGCCGTTCGGCAGGTAACTCTTGCGCTTTCGGCCACAGCACGGCAAGCGCGCCAATAGTAAGCACGAACATAGCTGACATACCGATGACGAGAATGCGGAAAGCGGGTTTTGAGATGCGTGCCGGAGTGTCGGAGGGGGCGTGCGAGTGTGACATTGTTTAAAAGTCCTAGTTCACGTGGGCTGGGGGAGAGAGTTTCAATTGTTTTCGGGATCGTATGGAAGCAGTTAACAGATTACCGCCTAATCTGCGTTACTCGGGTGGCATTACACACTCTAGGTTAATGATGTCGCTGGTGAGGAGTGCCTAGTATGGGGGAGGAAGCGTTCGCAGGTGGGGTTTATTTGCGTAGGGTGGGTCTGTCGGCGATGACCCAAGGTGTGTATAGCACTGCCCACACCACTAGTAACAGAAAAAATAGGAGTGGAATGTAATACTGCCCAGCGAATAGCTGAATCGGCTCCATAGGAGAACCGGGAGCAGCGTTGGCGAGATACATCAGGTTGCTGCCAACCGTCTGATTGAGCAGATAACACAGCGCTGCGTACGGAGCGAGTACCAGTAGCACCTGCCGGAGCATTCGCCAGTTTGGCCGAAACTCGCGGGTAACGAGCAACATTATGGGATAGAGCGCTAACAGTCCGTGCCCGAAGAATTGTTGCAAAGAAAAAATGTTTAGTAGTGGCCTGCCTGCCCAGTCTGGAAAAACAACGGCAGCTAACGTACCCCAGATAGTTAAGGAGTACATGACCTCTCGCAGCAACACTCCCGGCTTCAGACAGTCGATAAAAATGGCATAAACCCCTAACGAACATAACTGTAGTGGTATCCGATCTGGGCTGTAATCACCTGGAATCAGATACGCGAGTTGCACCACAATATCCATACCGATTAGCAGCCAACCTATAGTCAAACGCATCCAACGCCGATGAACATCGTTGAGACGGGTATACAGATATGCCGGGACACCAATAATACCGACCGTGATAAAAACTAGCGCCGTAATGTGCTGTACCCCGAAGAGTGGGAACCCCACGCCGTCAGGAATTGGTTGCGTTACTCGCAACCAGAAATGCTCAAACGTATTTCACCTCCCGGTAACCGCTTGTGAAGGGGAACGGAAAATGATCTTAAAGATCGGGAAAAACACCCAGAAAGAGACGGCGCTGTTGATAATCATGGTCACCACGTCGGCCAATGTTTCCCCTTTAGCGCCCCAACCCCAAGTTTCAACGAATGTTTCATAGATCGGGGCTTTGTACCAGCCTTGTAGCGCAGCAGCCAGAATCGTGATAACGATGTAGGCGATTAGATACCACAGCGCCGCTTTTGCGACTGAGCCATTTGAACGGAAAGTGATGTTACGTTGCGCGAAGAAGTTGATTACTTGAGCAATCAGTAACGTGATCTCGACAGCTAAGAAATACGCTAAGCCGCCACCGCCGGCCGGCAGAGCACCGGCAGCATAATCAAATATGAAGTAGGGCGAACTATCCAGATTGTGGCCCACCTGCCAATACTGAAATGGCTGGTCAATCAAGGAAGTATGCGCAAACAGTTCTTTCAACAACGGCATCAGCACTAGCTGTAGTACGGTAACCCCGTTTGACACGATAAAGAAAACGAGGAACTGGGCTAGCCCCGGACGTTTCTCCTTAAACCCCGCCCAAGCCGTTAGTATCCGGTTTTTACCACCCGGCTTTGGGATTGCAGCGCTCGACGGAACCGCAGCGCCTTGCGCTGGATTTTCATCCGATCTCGCTGTTTCGCTCAGTGTGGCCAACTGGGCAGCGGTATGTTTGTTTGCTTTCCGGTTGGCAAAAAACGCTTTTATCACGGCAATCAGGCCGAAGAAGAAATGCCCGTTTACGATGCGCAATATCCCGGTGACCATCGCGGTGTCCACCATGCCACCGGTAAGTTTCGCCATCTGTGAGAACGGCAAGTTGAGGATAAACAGCAAGTTCAAGTCAACACGACCAGCCGCCTCATCGCGTCTAAGCTTGCGTTGTAGCACCTTATACGCCAACCTAGCTAAAACACTAGGTGCTGAACCAATCTCACCAACCATAGAATTAGGGTTCAACAATTTTTGAGACGCAGACTCCACTGGAATCGGATGCCCTAACAAGCGCGCAAACTCAGTATCATCAACTTCATGAATAGTACCCGCCACATAGTTAGGTATCCCGACAGGCGCTGCGACACGCGATAGCGTTCCAGGAACATTAACCACTGCACTCAATCGAGTATCAGCAACACTCGCCCCAATCAGAACTTCATAATCTCCCGCAGCAACACTCCATTCACCAGAAGCAACATCAAAATATCTGAATGCTTGTTCACCCAGTTCAAGCGTCACTTCTGCACTCGCTCCCGCAGCCAACTCGATGCGTGCGAACCCTTTCAACTCGCGCGTCGGGCGAAACACCCCCGCATCCACTGCATGTACGTACAACTGCACCACCTCAGCCCCGTCCCGACTACCAGTGTTACGCAACCGCAAAGTTGCGCGTTCTGGCGTGAGAACCAAATCGCTGTATTCAAAAGTGGTGTACGACAAACCAAAACCAAACGGGAAAGCCACCGGAACTGACGCAGTGCTGTAGTAGCGATAGCCAACATAAGGCCCTTCGCGATAGCAAGCAGCACGTTGAGCAGCGGGGAACAAACCAGCGCTCGGAGTATCCGCAAGCGATACCGGCATAGTTTCAGCCAAGCGTCCAGCAGGATTAACTACTCCAGTAAGCACATCAAGTAGCCCGCCAGCCCCGGCCTGCCCGCCAAGAAAACAGTGCAGCAATGCTTGACAATGCTCCAACCATGGAGTCTCAATCACTCCGCCAAGACTCAACGCCACGACAACATGAGGATTAACCGCCGCTACCGCTTCCAACACCGCGATCTGATTAGCAGGAAGAGCCAAATCCCGCCGATCTTGCCCCTCAGATTCATCGCTCTCTGCTAACCCCAATGTAAGCAGCACAACATCAGCGCTTTGCGCCGCCGTTACCGCTTCTTGTAGCAAAGTGGCATCTGGTCGCCCATCCCGGTGGAATCCTTGGGCATATCCTGTTAATGCCAAACCAGAATCCGTAACCAACTCCGCTAACGTATCAACACGAGTCGGATTCACCATCGAAGAACCGCCACCTTGGTAACGCGGTTTAGCTGCAAAATCACCAACAAGCGCAACCTTGGTGCCCGCCGCCAACGGCAATAAATCAGCAGCATTTTTTAGCAACACCGCACCACCCGCGGCAACCCGCCGCGCTAAAGAATGATGAGCAGCAACATCCACCGCCGAAACCGACAACGTTTCGTCCGCCTTAACCTGCGCAGCGCCGCGAATAAGTGCCACCATCTCTGCTACGCGAGCAGTTAAATCAGTTTCACTCAACTGACCAGATTCAACCGCAGCCACAATCTCACGCACCGAAGCATACCCAGCGGCAGGCATCTCCAACGTGCCGCCAGCGCTAACGGCCGTCACAATATCCTGCGAGCCACCCCAGTCAGTAATAACAGCTCCATCAAACCCCCACTCGTCACGCAACACCTGCTGTAACAGCCACCGATGTTCACTAGCATGAACACCATTAAGCAAGTTATAACTCGACATGATGCTACGGGGATGCGCTTCCCGAACGACTATCTCAAAAGCCGTTAAATACAACTCGCGCAACGTACGCTCGTCGATAATCGAATCACTAGCCATGCGGCGTAGCTCCTGAGAGTTTGCGGCGAAATGTTTAGGACACGCCGCCACCCCACGCGACTGAACACCACGAACATACCCCGCAGCCAACTTCCCAGAAAGTAACGGATCTTCTGAAAAATATTCAAATCCCCGGCCACCCAACGGGCTACGCTTCACATTAAGACCCGGCCCCAAAATCACATCCACACCCAACGCGGCAGCTTCCGCACCGATAGCAGCCCCCACCTCCTCAGCTAACTCAACATCCCAACTATTTGCCACCGTAACCGATGCTGGAAAACAAGTAGCTGGCAACGACGGGTTAAGCCCTAAGTTATCACTAGAACCAGCCTGCCGACGCACCCCATGAGGGCCATCAGACAACCACAAAGAGCGCAACCCGGCACGCGAAAACCCATGCGTCTCCCACATCGACTTACCGGTCAATAAAGCTGCCTTTTCAATGAGCGAAAGAGCGGCAACGTCGGTGGCACGATTTTCTCGCGTTCCCACTACTTCGGTTTCCCGCTGATCGGTGGATATGGTTGACCCCATGATGGCTCCTTACCGTATCGACTAAGTCCACTTGCGGCTCCTATGCGCGCAGTAGAACTAACATGTTGTTACGTTAAGGTGGAATCATCTGCTCAGTAACAAGCGACGCACAATCCGTCAGTTCTGTAGCACAAATTGTCAGCTAGCACCGTAAAGCGCAGATCATGCCGGTGAAACGACCGGCTATGCAAATCCGGTACGACACGGTGGGCGGACTTGCTTAAAATACGTTTAACGCATGTGTGAGTAGCTGTTGGCGGTTACCCTTGATTGTAATAATTACGCTTCAAAGATGAGGTGCTTTATATGGTTAAGAACGCTCAGTACAACTTCATAGCCGTAAGACCGTTGGCGTTTACTGCAAAAGCCAAAAGCCCCCGGCTAGTTCCGGTACGGCTGCTAGCTTCCATGATGAGATTGGAAGAGACATGATTCACGTCGGTGTCGTCGAGGATGACGCGCGCAGCCGAGCCGGGATATTAGGGTACCTGGCTCGCTATGCGCGCGAACTAGGTGGGCAGGAATCTATCATGGTGTCATCTTTCTCTGATGGCGCTGAGTTGGTGGCTGATTACCGCTTAGATTTCGACATCCTCTTCATGGATATTGAAATGCAGCACCTGGACGGAATGAGCGCGGCGCGCCAGATTCGCAAAATCGACTCAGAGGTGGTGATAGTATTCGTCACCAACTCCCCTCACCATGCGATAAATGGCTACTCCGTGGGGGCACTCAGCTACCTACTGAAGCCCGTAACTTACGCTGTATTTTCACAAGAGATGGGACGATTCCTGGCGCTTTTGAACAAGCGGGAACGTCACACCATAGTTCTTAGCACCGAGAAAGAAAAACATCGGGTAGATATTGCAGACGTTCTCTACTTGGAGAGCTACAAGCATCAAGTCACCGCTCACACTTTGAAGCACCGCTACTCCGCTCAAGGCCCGTTGCGGGCATTGGAAGAAGAACTTAGCCCGCTCGGATTCTTCCGAATTAACAGCGGCTATCTGGTAAACCTCCGACACGTCACCGGTTTGCGGCAGAACACCATCACGCTGCGAAACGGGGGGGGGGGGGGGGGGGGGGGGTACATTTTGCCCCGGCCCGGGGGGGGGGGTGTGGGGCCCGAGC
>JAIRZI010000011.1 GCA_031267295.1 Propionibacteriaceae bacterium
CAAAAAAACCCAACAAATGCATTCACCCACCCCCAACCCCCCCCCCCCCCCCCCCGTCAACCAAAAATTACAAGGAAGGTACGGGGCTAACCCCATATCCGACACCACCAGTACATACAGTTAAACGTTGCAGCTTTGCGTCTAGCTCCTTTGCTCACTGCTTGGCGATATCAACGGTGCTCGTGGCGTTTACGATGGTTTCCACATCCACCCGAGGAGGCCAAAGTTGCACATGAGCTTTCAGATGTTTAGAACGCATGGTGTAAATGATCAGCAACACTGCGACAACCCCCGCCACGATGGCACCGAAACCAACTCCCCAGCGAGTGCCCCAATTATCTTGAATCCAGCCTATAGTAGGACTCCCTATCGGGGTGCCGCCTAGGAAAATGGCGATGTACACCGCCATCACGCGGCCCCGCAACCCCGCCGGGGTGGAAGTCTGCACGGTTGCGTTAGCGGTGTTCACCACTCGCAACATCGCATATCCGGTTGGAATCAGCAACAACGCATACACCAGATAGCTCTCGGCGAGCGATGCCACTCCGGCGAAGAAAGCGAACCCCAGTGTGCCCAATAGAATAACCCGTAGTCGGGGGCGTTCTGCAGCAGCCGCCGACAACGCTCCGCTCAAAGTACCGATAGCGATCATTGAGCCGAGAAGCCCATATTCCGCAGCATCCTTACCGAACACCCGTATGGCCATAGTGGCGTTAGTAATGTTGAAGTTCATGCCGAAAGTCGCCATTGTAAAAACCAGCAACATGATGAGCATAATGTCGGGACGACTTCTGATATATGCAAACCCCTCCCGCATTGAGCCTTTCATCTGACGTGCTGGTGACGGGTGCAGTTCGTCCGTCTTCATACCTTTAAGCGACACAATCATGGCGAGATAACTGAAAGCATTCAAGCCGAGAACCGGAGCGACACCTAACCATTGCAACAGTAACCCCGCCACTCCCGGCCCTACCAAACGTGCGGAGTTGAAACTGGTGGCGTTCAAACCAACGGCGTTCTGCAATCGTCCCTCTGGCACCATCTCTGAGACGAACGCCTGTCGGGAGGGGTTGTCAAAAGCGGTGATGCACCCTTCAATACTTGCGGTGATAAACACCATCCACAGCTCCACTACGCCAGTGGCCACTAATATGCACAACACTGTTGAGTTGCAGGCCAATAACGTTTGCGTTACCAGCAGAATCTTGCGCTTCGGAACCCGATCCGCCACCGCTCCGGCAAGCGGTGATAGTAATGGCACAGCGGCGAACCTGAGCGCCGTCACCCATCCCATAGCGACCGCCGAACCGTCGGTAAGCACCGTGAGCACTAACCACCCTTGAGCCACTGACTCCATCCAAGTGCCAATGTTGGACAGCAGTGCGCCCACAAAGAACCGGCGATAATTGGGTATAACTAAAGACGCGAACGCCCGCGGAAGTTGCTTCCTTGCCGTTCCCATCTGTTGTTGCTCCATAAATAATCTCCCCGCATCGCAAGATTTTACGCCACCAGCCGCCCCTTCGAACACCAATGACCATTTAGCCATCAAGCGTCGCTGCAGTTGTTATCGAACCAGCGTTACAAAAGCGCGCTGCGTCAATGAAAGCTACCTTCGGCGAGCGTATCCGCTAAATGTCAGTAGCTCCGGGTAAAGTCGTGGATACCCCTAAAGATAGGTTCCGTCGCCCAGGCACACCGAATAACGGACTAGCAGAAACCATGGGATTACGACGGGCGTTAGGGGTACCGGACAACGGATTCGATGATTTGTCTCCAACCATACGCAGCGGCCTTACCGGCCCAAGGCATACAACATCAATTCTTAGATGCAGTTAGGACAGATAGGGAATGCTGTAGCACCCCCAGTTGCCTACGCGATCTCTCGTTCAGTTGCCTCGGCTTTTGAAAAATAGGAGCGCACCAATTCGCGTAAACGACTCGCGTGCTCGCCAGTGATTTGTTCAAAGTTCTTAAAGAACCCTGGTTCAATATGAGGATTATTCAAAGTTGCACCTCTTAAAATGACATACCGAGCACGTTGCCGAAGAACTGCGGTCATCTGCTGTAAAGAATACCCAGTGGCTACATCTTGATGCATGGACGCAGTATCGTAATTTTGTTCCGTCCTTGTTGTAAAAGGCGAATATCCAAGTGATGCCTTAAGGCAGTGAACAGTTACGTTAGTGCTGCGCGCACGGCAAGCACATCTTGAGCTAGCTGGGAGACAAGTTCATCGCGGGAATTAAACCGCACCATGTCACGTAAGCGTGTTACAAACTCAACAGTAACTTCCTGGCCATATAACTCAAGATCAGCGCGTCCGATGGCGTGAGCTTCTACTCGTCGTTCGACATGCTGGAACGTCGGGTTGCTGCCAACCGAGATAGCTGCTGGCATTCGATGCGGGTCAGGAGTAGCGGCGATGCGCAGCCAACCGGCATACACGCCGTCCGCTGGTACCAACAGATCGGCATCCGCCGACAACGCCAAATTAGCGGTGGGATAACCTAACGAATGCCCCCGCTGGTCACCGACAACTACCTCGCCAGTGATAGCAAACGGACGGCCAAGATGCGAAGCTGCCATAGCCACATCACCGACGGCCAACGCCTGCCGAACCAGAGTGGAACTACTAGCGAGTACTCCGATGGCAACAAGCGGCACCACCACCACTTCAAAACGTCCATCGTTTAACAACGTGGCTGGATTACCGGACGCATTCGCCCCAAAAGTGAAGTTTTCCCCAACCACCACCACATCCGGGTGTAGCGGCAGCAACACAGTAGTGATAAAACTCTGCGGAGACTGGCTAGCGAACTCTGCCGTAAACTGCTGCACCAAAACTTCGTCGGCACCCGCTTCATGGAGCGCAGTAATCCGTTGCGCAAGCGACATTAGTAGCGCCGGAGCGCGAGCAGGTGCTAGTACGGTGAGGGGATGCGGCCAGAAAGTAAGCGCGATAATGCTACGTCCAGCAGCATGTGCGCGAGCGGCAGCCAACAGCGCAGTATGCCCCAGGTGCGTGCCATCGAAAACCCCGATGACTACCACTGTTCCCATAAAACCCCACTCCCCTACACAAACACCGCCACCGGAGAAGCCCAACCGGCTCGCTCATCCGGTCGATACAACCCCAATAGTGTGCCTGCTTCGTTAAGCAACGCCGTTGGGTTAGCGGACACACTCAGCGGTACGGGGCGACCATATTCCACTTCAATAGCCAACATTGCCGACACGCTACGCCACTCGAACACAGTTTTGGCCACTACCCCAGCAGACAAGATGACACCATTAGTTATCGCATCCAACGGAGTCGCCTGCTCAATGCTGAATGCTCCAACTCTTAGCCTGCGGAGCGCCTGCAAATGCCCGCCAACATTGAGCGCGACACCCAAATCACGCGCCAACGCTCTGATATAGGTACCGGAACTGCACTCTACGTCTACCTCTAAATCGACGAAAGGTGCCGCATTACGGCGCGCTAGCACTTCAAAGCGAGTGACGGTGACCGCGCGCGGCTGTAGCGTGACGTTCTCTCCCGCTCTGGCAAGGGCGTAAGCTCGCACTCCCGCTACTTTGATAGCAGAAACGGCACTCGGCACCTGCAAAATGTTCCCGGTAAACCCGGCCACTTCGGAGTTGATAGCAGCATCAGAAATCTCCGTCGCATCCTTCGCAGTAGCTAGCGGTTCACCCTCGGCATCATCAGTGGTAGTAGCTTGACCTAAACGTATAGTAGCCAGATAACGCTTGTCATGGCCTGCGAGATAACCAAGCAGACGAGTAGCGCGCCCCAACCCCACCACTAGCACCCCAGTAGCCATCGGGTCTAGCGTGCCAGCGTGGCCTGCTTTACGCACTCCCAAAGCGCGTTTCACCCGACTGACCACAGCTTGACTAGTCAACCCGGCCGGTTTATCAACCACAATTACGCCATCCGGTAAGGGACGGTCAAACGTCGCCGCGCTCATCACCGCCCACCAGCGTAACGCGGCTCACTATCACCAAACGGCGGGTCAACCGGGAAGCAGACGATCTGCGAATCAATCCCGCCACAATCCGCTGTATCCCCAGTACTCTCAACAACAGTGTTACCCATATCCGCACCCGCTATAACACTATCGCCACCCGCAACATCAGCACCTACAACATCCGCACCTACACCAGCAACACCAACACCAGCTACAGCACCCGCACCCATATCCGCTATAACACTATCTCCACCAACAACACCAACACCTACACCAGCAACACCAACACCAACACCAGCTACAGCAGCATCAGCGGCTATATCATCCGCAGCGTCATCATGGCGGTAAGGGTCGGCACCGGCTGCATACTTCGTCTCATCCCGGCTAGCAGCTAACTCAGCATCGGCAGCTTGTGCCCGTGCTAAAAGCTCTTCCATGTCTTTCGCACTCTGCGCGGTGGCATCGCGCACGAAAGCAATCGTCGGCGCAAACTTCAACCCCAACCGCTTCCCAACTGTGGAACGGATAAGCCCCTTAGCGCTCTCCAACGCAAGCGCAGTGGCTATCTCCGACTCAGCACTTAAATCGCCTGCCAATTCGGTGTAGAACACGCTCGCCTCGCGGGCATCACCGCTAAGATGCACATCAGTGATGGTCACAAACCCCAGCCGGGGGTCTTTCACCTTGGTTTGCAACATACGAGCTACTAGCTGGCCGATCTGGTCGGCAAGTTTAGGAATACGTGGGTTGGGCACTTAAGCACTCACTCCCTGGGCTTCTCGACCATCTCGTAGGCTTCGATCTCATCACCGATCTGAACATCGTGAGTATTGGCGAGCGTCATGCCGCACTCATACCCTTCGCGTACCTCGGTAGCATCGTCCTTCTCGCGCCGCAAACTTGCGATGGTGGTTTCCGCCAGCACCACACCGTTACGTAGTAGTCGACATTTAGCGTTACGGCGCACCACACCGTCGGTAACCATGCAACCGGCGATGTTGCCGAACTTGGAACTCTTAAACACCTCGCGGATTTCGGCGCTACCAAGTCTGCTCTCCTCAAAGATCGGCTTGAGCATACCTTTAAGCGCCGCTTCGATGTCGTCAATGGCTTGATAGATGATGTTGTAGTAGCGAATATCAACGTTCTCATTGGCTGCCAATCGGGCTGCTTGCACTGTGGGTCGCACATTGAAGCCGATAATGACGGCGGACGGATCGGAGGCGCTCGCCAAAGTGACGTTAGTCTCTGTGATAGCACCAACGCCGCGGTCGATGACTCGCAAACTCACTTCGTCGCTCACATTGATACGAGCTAACGCCTCTTCCAGCGCTTCGACTGTTCCTGCACCGTCGCCCTTCAGAATCAGTAACAACTCGCTGGTGTTTCCTCTTTCTAGCTGTTCGAAAAGTTCGTCAAGAGTCTTACGCCGTGAACCAGCCGCTTGTTGCGCGGCACGCATCCGGGCGGCTCGTTTGTTGGCGATCTGCCGAGCTTTCCGGTCGTCTTCCACCACTAGGAAGTTATCGCCCGCCCCTGGCACTGCCTGCAACCCCAATACCTGCACCGGCATAGACGGCGGGGCTTCGTCCACTTGATCGCCACGATCATTAACCAAAGCTCGCACCCGGCCATAGGTAGAACCAGCCACCACTGAATCACCCTTACGTAAGGTACCGCGCTGAATGAGCACTGTGGCTACCGGGCCGCGACCCTGGTCTAGATGCGCTTCAATAGAAACGCCCTGAGCGGGCATATTCGGATTGGCGCGCAAGTCAAGAGCCGCATCTGCGGTAAGTACAATGGCTTCCAGCAACTTATCGACCCCATCACCGGTTTTGGCCGACACATCCACAAACTGAGTGTCGCCGCCATACTCTTCCGGAGTAAGGCCGTACTCCATAAGCTGCCCACGTACTTTCGTCGGGTCGGCTCCCGGCTTGTCGATTTTGTTAACAGCTACCACAATCGGCACTTCGGCAGCGTTCGCATGATTCAACGCTTCGATAGTCTGCGGCATCACACCGTCATCTGCAGCGACTACCAGCACTGCAATGTCGGTGGACTTGGCACCGCGGGCACGCATAGCGGTAAACGCCTCATGCCCCGGAGTGTCAATGAAAGTGATTCGGCGTTCCGCACCTTCCACCAAAGCTTCCACCTGATAAGCGCCGATAGCTTGGGTGATACCACCAGCTTCATCAGCAAGCACATTGGTGTGTCGAATAGCATCAAGCAGTTTCGTTTTACCATGATCGACGTGTCCCATGACGGTGACCACCGGCGGACGTGCCGCAAGATCGGATTCGTCTCCTAAGTTTTCGCCAAACTCCAGATCGAAACTTTGCAACAGCTCGCGGTCTTCGTCCTCGGGGCTTACCATCTGGATGTCATAATTCAACTCGGCACCCAGCACCTCAAGCGTTGCGTCTGGTACCGATTGAGTGGTGGTTATCATCTCACCCAAGTTGAACAACACTTGCACCAACTGCGCGGGATCGACACCGATCTTCTCTGCGAGATCGGTTAACGACGAACCCCGGAGCAGCCGGATAGTCTGCCCGTCGCCTTGTCGAATGCGCACCCCGCCGATAGTGGGTGCTTGCTCTAATTCAAACTCTTGACGACGCACGCGCTTCGTTTTACGTGCTCGTTTAGCGCTCGCGCCACCGCGACCGAACGCTCCCTGAGTGCCAGAACCACCGCGGCCACCTCGGGAACCACGACCGCCGCTAGGGAGTATCGCGCCGCCGCCCGGCATGGTGGTGTTAGCGCCAGTAGTAGGAGTTCCGCTACGGTTGCTGCCGCTAGGCCTACCAGCATTGCGGGAACCACCCCGATCAGTGGATGGACGTGACCCTCCGGGACGCGCGCCGCCGCCAGTAGAGCCATTAGAACCCTGCCCGGATCGCTTCGGCATCATCGCCGGGTTAGGACGCGGCATTCGAGCGTCACTTTCCTCACCACGTTCACTCGGGCGACGCCCCATTCCTTGACTGGAAGTAAAGGGGTTGTTACCCGGACGCGGCCCACCGCGGCGCGGTGCACCTGCACTCGGAACGCCGGATACAGCAGTGGGTTTCGATGCGTTCGAACGTGGCACAGTCGGCATGGGTGACGGCGCAGCCGAAAATATGGATGCAGGTTGTGCTACCTCTGGTGGTAACGCCACTGGTTTTGCTACTGCGGGCGGTGTTGACACTGGTGTCGCCGGTCGCGCCGCTGAAGATTGCGTCGGCGATTCCGTAACATTTGAGCGCTCCGCAGCGCTAACGGTAGGAACCTCTGAAACTTTGGGTTCCGTAGCACTCGATACTTTACCGGCGAGCGCTTTCTTTACCTGAAATTTGACAATATCCTCAACCGATGACGAGGACGACTTTACGAACTCTCCTATTGCGGAAAGTTCGTCGATAAGTTCCTTGCTTGAAATCCCGAGCTGCTTCGCAAGCTCGGAGACACGAACCTTGGCCACTATTCTCCTTCGGGCCCAGGTACGCAGCCGGGCCAGCTAGTTGACGGTACTCATCTTGAGGTACTCATCGGATGCTCATGAGCTCACGCCCACTTCCTTGCTATCACGCTCTTGGCACATTCATATGCCAAGATTGCTGGTTCTGCATTCACTGACCACAGGTACACGCACAGCGCAAACCCAGGTAAGCGGGTAAAGTCTATCAGGGGTTGTTAGCCTTACAAGAATCCTGCGTGCTCGATAACCTATCGCTAACATGGGAAACACTGCGAGACGCATTTGTAGCGCGCTGTTTTGAGACTTATCCATGTCGTTGCCGTAGGTTATTGGTGGTCTAGGTTGGTGATTGTGAGGGTGCTTCCCGCGATGGGGTCAATATCTGGAGGTGTGGAGTTGACCCCTTGAACAATTAAGAAAAGAAACCTACTGCTGGATCGACACCTGGTACAACACCCGACGGCACTGCTCAAACATCGGTTACCTCAGCCCCATAGAACACGAACAACGCCTAACCCGAACAGGCGAAAACAAACAAACCAACTGTCCAGAAAAAGGGGGCAACCCCACTCGCAATGACGGACGATAAGTAATCGTGCAGTAGCGTGTTGAGTTTTCCCGTCATTGCGAGGAGCGCAAGCGACGAAGCAATCCAGAAAAGGTAACCACTGAACAAAAGAAGTTTTTGTTCAACAAACCCGAACTAGAAAAACTCACATAAACGACACCCTAGTAACTGGATTGCTTCGCGCCCTTTTGCTCGCTCGCAGTGACGGACGATAGGTAATCGCGTGATGTGTATCACCACTTTGAATAGCTCTGATTTAAGCCCAAGGTTTACACCACTACAACCACTTCTACACTAAAAAGGAAAAACTCGCCCGCCCTAAGCTCTGGGGTGAGCTTGTTGGAACGCCGCCCGCAACCGCTCATCGCTCACATGAGTGTATAGCTGCGTAGTGGCCAGCGAGGCGTGGCCAAGAATCTCTTGCACGCTGCGCAGATCAGCGCCGCCTTCCAACAAATGCGTAGCCATCGCATGGCGCAACCCGTGCGGGCCGATGTCTGGAGCATCTGGTATCGCCTGCACTGCGTGATGTACTATCCTGCGCACCACACGGGGATTGATTCTCGCACCGCGCCCCCCCAAAAACAAAGCTTGCCCGGACTTATCGCTCACTAGCTGCGCTCGAATCGTCAGCCAGCGCTCAATCGCGTGCAGTGCCGGCACGCCGAGCGGTACAGTGCGCTGTTTATCCCCCTTGCCAAGCACTCGGATAGTGCGACGGGCAACGTCAATGTCTGCAATATTCAAACCACTTAACTCAGCCACTCGAATACCTGCTCCGTATAAGGTTTCCAAAATGGCAACGTCCCGTGCTCCCAACGCTCCGCCAATATCGGCAGCGTAAGAAATTGCAGAACGCAGCAGTTCATTCACTTCTTGCTGGCTGAGAGTTTCCGGTAGACGTTTTGGAACTTTAGGAGAGCGCAGTCTGAGCGACGGGTTTTCTTTAACCAACTGCTGCTTAGTAGCCCAACGAAAAAATACCCGCACTGCAGCGGTGCGACGCGCTAAGGTGGCCGCAACGATACCGGTTGAATGGGCGTTCGCCAACCACTCCCTAATATCAGAGATGGAGACATCGGACAACTCGTCGGCACCGTTGCTGACCATATAGTCGAACAAGTCGGCAACATCGCCCAGATACGCCTTATACGTGTTATCGGAAAATAATCGTTCTAGACGCAGATAGTTTCCAAAAGCAAACTGTGCCGCTACGAACGCAACAGGCCAGCGCTGGGCAACAGATTCAGCGGTCATAGCGTCCTACCTCGATTCGTCTGTCCATCCTCACCCAAACAGCTACGTAAACGAACTAGAATCGTTTAGCCACTTGAGAGGAGACCTATGCCGACCATACGTGAATGGAGTGCAATGGGCAAAATACATTCCATTGTTAGTTGGGATGAAGCTGTAATGCACACTGAAACTCGTCCAGTCACCGATTTTGGTTCCGAGTTGCAACAGTTAGCAGCCAACATGTTCGCCACCATGAACGCCGCCGACGGTGTCGGACTCGCCGGACCGCAGATCGCTGTCGATCTGGCAATCTTCGTCTATAACTGCCCAGACGAGCACGACCGCTTCCAATACGGCGTGCTCTGCAACCCGATAATTGAACTGCCAGCGGGCGCTGATCGCAACTTCGATGCCAGCCTTGAGGGGTGTTTATCGTGGCCGGGCGCATACCAACTGCTCTCCCGCCCCGACCGCGCCATCTGTCGCGCTCAAGACGAGCAGGGCAATCCGGTAGTGGTACACGGCACCGGCCTGCTAGCCCGCTGTCTGCAACACGAGACAGATCACTTAAACGGCACCGTCTTTGCAGACCGGCTATCGAATCGTTCCCGTCGCAAACTTAACGCGGAACGCGAATCGAAACGACACCTCTACCCTGCGGATTGGCCAATACACCCTAAAGGACGTGAGGCAAACGAGTGACGACTTCCGAAAATACCCCACCGCAGCCAACTAACGTCCCAAAATTTAACGATACGATGCCTACCCCAACCGGTAGCGTGTCAAAAACCACACTGCCTCCTAAAAAAGTCGGCTGGCAAAAGTTTCGCCCCGATACTTTCTTACTGTTGATTTTAGCGACCGCCGCTTTAGCCACCGTACTACCAGTTACCGGTGTGGGAATCACCGTAGTTACCTGGGCACAAAAAATAGCCGTCGCTATCCTATTTTTCCTCTACGGGGTACGTATTGACCGAGCAAGTGCCCTCGCCGGTTTGCGACACTGGCGCTTGCATGTGCTGATTTTGGGTTTCACCTACATCATATTCCCACTACTAGCGCTTACTTTGGTGGTGCTGCGCGGCACCCTTGACCCCGACCTTTACCGCGGACTACTCTGGGTGGCCATTGTGCCCGGCACGGTGCAATCTGCCATCAACTTCACATCAATTGCTAAAGGTAACGTGGCCGGAGCGGTGGTATCTTCTTCGATCTCTAATCTTCTCGGGGTGCTCTTTACTCCACTGTTGGCGATGGCGTTGATGAGCACCACCGGGCTACATATCTCAGCATCATCTATCATTGACATTGCTGCTCAGGTGCTGGCACCTTTCATAGTGGGACAGTTGCTCCGTCCCTGGTGCGCAGAGTTTGTCACTCGACATAAGCGTCTTAAATACTTCGATCAACTCACCATCTGCATGATGGTGTACATCGCTTTCTCGGCTGGGGTACGCGAAGGTATCTGGACACGCACCTCAATACCAGCGGTGTTACTTCTAGTGGCAGTGTGTTCAACCCTGCTGTTAGGCATGTATGCGCTCACCTGGTTTGTTGCCGGAAAACTCGGCTTCAATCGTCGTGACCAGATCGCCATCCAGTTCTGCGGCACTAAAAAGTCGCTCACCACCGGAGTTCCGATGGCGGCGGTGCTATTCCCCGCAACATCCGTGGGGTTTATTGTGTTGCCGTTGATGATCTATCACCAGTTGCAGATTATGGCATCGTCGATGTTGGCAAGCCGCTATGCCAAAGAACCTATCGAATGGTTCGGCGACGCAAGCGTGAACGATATAACGTACTAACCAACAACCCTGCTGCAAGGCACCGTGTCGGCACGAGCCGCCCAACGTCCGTCAAGATGGCTGAGCCGCAGTGGCATATGGTACGTACGGGAAAGCAGTTCGCTGGTGAGCACTTCGTTAACCACCCCACTAGCTACGATACCTCCATCGGCAAGCAGCAGCGCATGGGTGATACCGTCCGGGATTTCCTCCATATGATGCGTCACCAACACTACTGCGGGAGACGTGGGGTTACTGGTCAGTTCGGCAAGAGTGACAACCAGCGATTCCCGCCCCGCAAGATCAAGCCCGGCACCCGGTTCATCAAGCAGCAGCAGTTCAGGAGTACCCATCAACGCTCTGGCGATCTCCACTCTTTTACGTTCTCCATCGCTTAAAGTTCCGAAGCGACGATCTGCAAACTGCTCAATATGAAACTCACGCAGCAGTTGAGCAGCGCGCAAGAAATCCGTTTCACTGTAAACCTCACGCCCGCGACCTATCACCGCCCGAACCGCCGATACCACCACGTCACACACGCGCTCATCGCCGGGAATACGCCGGGCAATATGCGACGAACAAACCCCGATACGCGGACGTAACACAAACACATCTACGCGCCCCAACGTCTCGCCCAATAGCTGCACGGTGCCGACAGTGGGGTAAAGCTGCGCCGATAGCAACGAAAGGAGCGTGGTTTTACCCGCCCCATTCGGGCCAACGATCACCCACCGCTCCCCCTCTTCGACCACCCAGTCGATGCTTTTCAGCAGCCAAGAGTTTCCTCTTAGTACCGAAACTCCTTTTAGTTCAAGAATGCGCATTGTTCTACGTTAGCGACTCTTTCCCACCGCGCAGTCGACAGTTTCATGCTGCGGACGCTACCGCTGACAGATTCACACTCCAAGCAGTTCCGAACACCAAACAAATTATGACGCAAACCGCTCCCACTTCAACCGATCCACATCCCGAGTCGTCTATGCTCCAGTGGAGTGGAACCCGCCGTCTACGAAGATCACTTCACCTGTGGTGGCGGGGAACCAGTCGGAGAGCAGTGCTACTACGGCTTTGCCAACCGCGCTGGCATCTTTCGGGTTCCAACCCAACGGTGCTCGCTCCGACCACAGCAAATCCCAGTTATGCGCACCAGGGATAGCCATCTTGGCAATAGTATCTAGTGGGCCTGCCGATACCAGATTGCACCGAATGCCATCTGCGCCCAGATAACGCGCTAGGTAACGATTGACGGCTTCCAGCGCCGCCTTTGACACCCCCATCCAGTCATAATCAGGCCAACTCACGGTAGAGTCATACGTCAATCCGACTACCGCACTCCCCCGCACTAACAATGGTTTCACGGCCATCACCAGCGACTTCAGCGAATACGCCGAAGTTTGCATACTGGTAGCGACATCGCCCCATTGGGTATCTAGAAAGGCTCCGCCTAAGGCGCGTTCCGGGTTGGCGAATGCGATGGAGTGCACCACGGCATCCACTCGCTCAAACCCCCGCTCGGTTAGCACAGTTGGCAACGCGGCAAGCATGTCTTCGTTCGTGACATCAAGTTCTATCACGTCCGGTACTGGAGTTAACTTGTGTACCACCCGGCGGGTGAGCGACAACGCTCGTCCCAGATTAGACACAATAACGTTCGCACCCTCAGCCAAAGCTAGCTGTGCTACCGCGAACGCAATTGAAGTATGGCTTGTTACCCCAGTGACCAGAATGTTTTTCTCTGCAAGTATGCCCATGCCGATGCCTCTCTTTCTGTAAATAACTCCTAAACCCAAAACTCACTTTAGACAGCAAAATCGGTTTATGCTCAATGCCCCATCCCCATCCCACCGTCAACAGGAATCACCGCACCAGTGAGATAGCTCGCATCTTCGCTTACCAGGAACCGCACCGCTGCCGTCACATCAGCTACCGTGCCGAACCTCCCAGCGGGGATCATCTTACGATACTTGGTGCGCATCGCATCGTCTAACACGGCAGTCATTGCAGTTTCAATGAAACCTGGTGTCACTACATTACAAGTGATACCTTTGCCGGCTAGCTCTTTCGCCAATGAGCGCGTCATTCCGATAAGTCCGGCTTTCGATGCCGCGTAGTTCGCCTGACCAGCCGAACCGCTGAGCGCCACCACTGAACTGATGCTCACTATGCGCCCCCAACGCTGCTGCAACATGGCGCGCACCGCACGTCGTATCACTTGGTATGCGCCGGTGAGATTAGTGTCGATGACCTGATGCCAATCGGCATCGTTCATGTGTGGTAACAACCTGTCTCTAGTGATGCCCGCGTTGGCGATGATTACAGTCGGTGTGCCCAACTCGGATTCGACTTGCGTGAAAGCGGCGTGTACTTGAGCGGCATCAGTGACATCGCAAACAATGTTTAACAACTGCGAGTTCTCGCCCATCGTGCGGCCAAACGACGCTACCCGCATACCAGTTGCGCTTAACTGTTCCGCGATAGCAGCGCCGATACCCTTACTAGCTCCGGTGACAACGGCGACTCTATTATCCATCATGCTAATGAGCCTACTGGTAACAGTTGCAGATGTCCCACCGAGCGAATGCACTTATGCGGCGGTGATTAGGCAGGTTCGGAAGATAACAAGAAAGAACAATATGCTTCTTGGTGGTTCTAACAGCTAGTTCTGCTCACGCCAATGACACCAATTCGACATAGTCATCATCCCAAATATCCTCTGCGCCGTCGGGTAGCAGAACCCGAGTTTTTCCGCTTTTGGGTGGTTTTGAAGTTGGATACGGGTTTGGTTAGGTATTTCACTGTTGTTTTGGTGTGGTTTTCCGCACCAAGCGGAATATCGTTTTCGGGATTAGTAACGAAGTTGTGCGTCTTACTTCGGATGCGTCACAGTTAGCTTATTCATCCTGCTTAGTCTTTTCCACCAATGTGAGGGATGCGGTATTGGTGTGAGTGACGATCTTAGTTCCCACGTCACTGCGAAGAACACAGCGCAACAACGCACAACACGTATCAAGTCCCCCCGTCACTGTAGGGAGTGTAGGACGACGACGCAACAACACACAATAACGTATCAAGTCTCCCCGTCACTGCGAGAAGCATAAGGCGGCAAGACACAATAACGTATCAAGTCTCCCCGTCACTGCGAGAAGCATAAGGCGGCAAGACACAATAACGTATCAAGTCTCCCCGTCACTGCGAGAAGCATAGGCTCGCAGCAGTGAACGCCGGTATCGCAGCATCGTTTCTCCGTCATTGCGAGGAGCGCAAGCGACGAAGCAATCCAGAAAAGATAACTATTGAACAAAAAATGATCCTGTTCAGTGAATCCGAACTAGAAAGACTCACATAAACGACACCTAAATGGCTGGATTACTTCACGCCCTTTTGATCACTCGCAATGACAGACGATAGGTAATCATGCAAGAGCGAATATACCCCCACAACGTGCAGCAACCCGCGGTGAATAACACTTAAGTAACTGGATTGCTTCGTCGCTTGCGCTCCTCGCAATGACGGAGAAATTCAACACACTACTGCACGATTACCTACCGTCCATCACTGCGAAAAGCACAGAGCAGCAAGACACAACAACACACAATAACGTTCCCCCGTCATTGCGAGGAGCGTAAGCGACGAAGCAATCCAGAAAAGTAATTACTGAACAAAAGACGATTCTGCTCAACGAATCCAAACTAGAAAGACTCACATAAGCAACACCTAAATAACTGAATCGCTTCACGCCCTTTTGGACACTCGCAATGACGGAAGATCAATGACGGACGATAAATAACCGCGTGATGCATATCACCACTTCGAATAACTCTGATCCCAGTAAGCAACCAAACCCTAACA
>JAIRZI010000061.1 GCA_031267295.1 Propionibacteriaceae bacterium
CGAGTCTCCCCGTCATTGCGAGGAGCGCAAGCGACGAAGCAATCCAGAAAAGACAACCACTAAACAAATGATCCCGTTCAATAAACCCAAACTAGAAAGACTCACACAAACGACACCTAAATGACTGGATTGCTTCGCGCCCTTTTGCTCACTCACAGTGACGGACGATAAGTAATCGCGTGATGTATATCACCACTTTGAATAACTCTGATTTAAGCCCAAGGTTTACACCACCATAACCACTGCCACACAAAATAAGGAAAAACTCGGGTTTCAGTAAAGAAAAAGACCTCCGCGGCTCTGTAACACACTTAAACTTTCTTACTAACCACTACCGAGCTTCATTCATAACATCAACTAGATCACGCGCTAATGGCGAACGCATCACGTCGTCCACCCGACGCGGTAACGCCAAACACCAACTAGGGTAGGCGCTACCCGCGCCCGGCATGTTGGGGCGTTCACGCACCATCGCCGCATCTTCTAACGTCACCAATACCAGCCGTGACGGAGCGGACGACAACAGTTGATAGCGTGCCACTACAGCAGCATGTACATCCGCTTCCGTGATGTCTTCCGGCGGTTTCTCCGCAGCAATGCCCGCCAACTCGGCAAGTCCTCGTCTGGTATTGGCGATCTGCGCAAAATCTGCTCCCTTACCGATACGAATTAAATCATCCACATCAGAACCGGTAATAAGCCCCGCTACTGTCACCTGATCATGCGTGGACGAAGTGCCTACGCCCAACTCGGGAAAATCTGTCACTGGGGTACGCATCGCGGAACGGTTACCAAGCAAGCCAATGGTCGCCATAGTCTCACGCACCCCGGCTGCAACAGTGCCCATATCTTCGCCAACAATCCAGGCTCCGCTGCGCACCGCTTCCACTCGCAAAATAGCAAGCAGGGCATCCACCGGATAGTAGACGTACACCCCTTGAAACGCCGATAGGCTCTGTGGCACCCAATAGAGCCGCCAGAGTTGCATCACATGGTCAAGCCGCAACGCAGCGGTGTGAGTCAGAGTAGCGCGCACCATGTTGATAAACGGTCGGAAGTCAGTTTCTACAAGTTTTGTTGGCAACAACGGCGGTAGCCCCCAGCGCTGCCCTTCAATGTTATGGGTGTCGGGCGGCGCGCCGATCTCGAAATCGAAACACACTACATCTTGATAGTTCCAAGCATCCTCAGAGTTGGCATCAAAACCCACGGCAACATCGGCAATTACGTCCACTCCGGAGTGACACGCGCTATAAAACTGCCCCGCCGCCGCCCACTGACACCAAGCATAAAACTCCACTCTTTCGCCATTATGGGAAGCGAAATCGCGCACCATATCGCTATCGGGACGGCGTAACTCATCTGGCCACTGCATCCACTCTGGGGTATCTAACTGCTCAGCAATAGCGCTCCAGATAGCAAACCGGGTTAGTCGAGTACCTTGAGTGTCTCGCCAAACTTGATACTCCAACGGAAGATCGGCTTTCACAACCTCCCAAATGCGTTCTAAAGCGGTGAGTTTCAGCTTCCAGACAGCAGCTCGGTCAATGACGCGCTCCGCGTTCAACTTCCTACCAGCCGCCGCCAAATCGCTGATATTCGTCACATCGGCTCCGGGTACTAGCCCAATCGCCACATGCAGCAAGTTCAAAAACTCCCGTGAAGCTGGAGAGTATGGGGAATCCTGCGGTCTACTAATTGGGGCGGTAGCGTGTACCGGAGACACTTGCACACATGACGCTCCCTGTTCAGTTGCCAGCCGGCAGATCATGGCTAGATCGCGGAAATCTCCAATCCCCCACGAGTAGGCGGAACGCGCTGAATAGAGTTGCACCTGCCACCCCCAGCCCCGTTCCGGAATGCGTAACTGTTCTGGAGCGGCAATGACGAATTTGCGCCCGCCACCGTCTGGGTACAGCACATGGTACCCAGCTTCGTTGATGTAGCCCGCAGCTCGGCACGTGCGCCCTGATTCTTTTACGATGCTGCCGAATAATCCCGGATGGTAACGTCCCGGGGTACAGATCAACAGTTCCCCGTTAGCATCGCTCACACCCTGTTTGGTAAATGCTTCCGCTACTAATGCGAGCGTTTCGGTGCTGGTAGCCACATATGCCCCAGTGGCGTTTACATACCCTGCGGATACACCGGTAGGCGATAGGCGAGACACTAGGGTCTGCCGACACTCTTGCTCCGACAACATGTCGAGCTTGTCATTCACCCCCCTAAATCTAGACGCTAAACATGACCCTTGGCTAACTGTTCGCTACATGAACTTATCTTATGGTGCCATATCTCATCATTTTTAAGCATAAAGACACCCCTTGTGGAATGATGCCTATTGGAAACACCACTTAATCATGCATTAACGTAAGTAGCAACGAAACGGAGAACTTTCGTACTTTCCATATCCTGTAGGAAATATGTGATCCGCCCGCAAGATATGGAGCGCGGTTTCACCTGATTCGTTGCGCCTTGCCACAACACGGCGTTAGCGGCGAATTCGTTAGCACCTAAGGGAACACGGGTTAACCATGCACTGTTGGCTTAACTGCCGCAAACGAGCGGGAACTCCATTTTGTTCTTTTGCCCTGTCAGCAGCAACAAGCAGTGTTCCCGCTGGATTTTTTGATGACTATCGGAGGTTTGCATGTCAGTAACGCCGGATACCGGTGCCACCCCAGTCACGCTCAACAAACCCGAACTCCCTCCCCAATTTCGTGTGTCCGCCCGGCGGCAGAAGCGACTACCGAATTGGGGCTTGAAAGCGGTGATGGCGATAACCGGTGTTATCGGCGCTCTCTTCTTGGCTATGCATCTGTTCGGAAATCTCAAGGTGTACACCGGAGCGGAGCATTTCAACAAATACGCCTACTGGTTACGCCACGTTGGCGAACCACTGCTTCCCGCTAACGCAGTGGTGTGGGTTCTTAGAGTGGTGTTGGCTGGTTGCATTGTACTACACATCGTCTCTGCTGCTATTTTATGGGTTCGGGGACGCAAAGCTCGTGGTAAGTTCTCCGCAAAGCGCCGAGGTGGGCTTCGATCTTTCGAAGCTACTTTGATGCCGTTGACGGGAATCTGCATCGCCCTTTTCGTAGTATTCCATATAGCGGATCTCACTCTAGGGGTGCAACCACTTGCGTCAGAGACTTTCCAAGAACCCACCGATACAGCAGCATTTGCTTATCAAAATCTCATCGCCAGCTTCTCTAGACCTTGGTCGGCCGCGATTTATATCGTGATGATGGTGCTGCTGTCTATCCATGTTTCTCACGGTCTGTATACGGTGGTGTCAGACCTAGGTGCGCTCGGTAAGCGACTACGCGCCGTTCTTATCACAATCGGAGGAGCAACAGCCGTGTTCATCCTGCTTGGAAACGCTTCCATTCCTATCGCCGTGCTTATAGGAGTGCTGTCATGACGTTCACGCCACCACTTTCCGCTGCTCCGGGCGTTACTCTGGGCAGCGTCCTAGATGCCAAAATACCCACTGGCGACCCGGAAACCGCTTGGTTGCGGCGACGGCAGGAGTACCGGGTAATCAACCCCGCTAACCGCAAGAAGTTCACGGTAGCGGTTGTTGGCACCGGTCTTGCCGGTTGCGGAGCGGCAGCCGCTCTCGCTGAACTCGGGTTTGAAGTACACGCATTCTGCTATCAGGATTCTCCCCGGCGGGCGCACTCCATCGCCGCACAAGGAGGTATCAACGCCGCCCGGGCACGCAAGGTTGACAACGATTCACTATATCGATTCGTAGTGGATACCGTTAAAGGGGGCGACTTCCGGGGACGTGAAGCCGAAGCGTACCGGTTAGGTCAAGAATCGTTACGGGTAATCGACCATTTGAACGCCGTAGGGGCACCCTTTGCCAGAGAATACGGAGGTGCACTCGCCACCCGTAGCTTCGGCGGCGTGCAGGTGAGCCGTACGTATTACACCCGCGGCCAGACCGGACAACAGTTACAACTCAGCGCCTACCAGCAGTTGATGCGCCAAGTACAAATCGGCACCATTAAACTGCATCCGCGTACCGAAATGCTTGATCTCATCATGGAGGACGGCGCGGCGCGCGGAGTTATCGTCCGCGATCTTTCCACCGGAAAAATCCATGCTCAACCCGCTGATGCGGTCATTCTTGCCACTGGCGGCTATGGCACTGTGTACTACTTATCAACTTTGGCCATCGGCTGTAACGCTTCTGCGGCATGGCGGGCGCACCGGCACGGCGCATATCTCGGATACCCGTCGCTGGTACAGTTTCACCCCACTTGCCTACCCGTGATGACACCTTGGCAATCAAAGACCATTCTGATGAGCGAAAGTTTGCGCAACGATGGTCGCATGTGGGTGCCGCTCACCGCTGGCGACGAGCGCGCCCCGGGTAACATACCAGAGTCCGAACGCGATTACTATCTGGAACGCAAATATCCGGCGTATGGTAACCTCAGCCCGCGAGACATCAGTTCCCGGGCGGGTAAAGAGCAGATCGATTCCGGGCATGGAGTTGGGCCGATGCACAACGCCACGTATCTCGACTTGACGGATGCCATCAAGCGGCTAGGTGCCGATGTGGTTTGGGAGCGGTACTCGAATCTCATCGAGATGTACCGGATGGCTGTCGGCGAAGACCCCATGCGAACGCCGATACGCATCGCCCCGAACACGCACTACACCATGGGCGGCCTGTGGGTGGATTATAACCTGATGAGTAACATCCCTGGTTTGTTTGTCGGCGGTGAGGCTAACTTCAGTTACCATGGCGCTAACCGGCTGGGCGCTAATTCGCTGTTGTCAGCCTCAGTGGACGGCTGGTTTGTGTTGCCGTATGCCGTGATGGACTATCTAGCGCCAAAGCTTGGCCAGGCTCGCCCCGCGCTCGACTCGCCAGCCGTCACTCAGGCGCACAGCAGAGTGCTGGAACGCACCGAAAGGCTTTTGTCCGTTCACGGCACCCGCACCCCAACCGAGTTCCACAAGCAGCTCGGATCGTATCTTTGGGAAGGCTGTGGGCTGAATCGTTCTGATAAGTCACTCAAAAAAGCTATCGCCCAAATCAGGACACTTCGGGCGGAGTTCTGGCAGGACGTACTGGTCACCGGCAAAGGCGTTGGAATCAACCAAACCCTAGAAAAAGCCGGACGGGTGGCCGACTTCATGGAGTTAGCCGAATTGATGTGCATTGATGCGCTGGATCGCAGTGAGAGTTGTGGGGCACACTTCCGGCTAGAGCATCAAGAGGCCGGAGAGGCCGTGCGCGATGACGATCAATGGATGTTTGCCTCCGCATGGGCAACCGACGCACCGCTTGACTTTGCGAGCAACCCAGAGTTGAAGTTCACCAGACATGCCGAACCGCTTGAATACAGCAATGTGCATGTGGCAAGGAGGAACTACCAGTGAAACTCACTTTACAAATCTGGCGGCAGGCGGGCGACACCGACTCTGGCCATTATGAGACTTTCGAAGTAGATCAGCTTGATGCCGGTATGTCGATCTTGGAGATGCTCGATCGGCTCAATGAGCAGTTACTACACGAAGGTAAAGAAGCCATCGCCTACGATTCTGAGTGCCGCGAGTCGATCTGTGGAACTTGTGGGATAAATGTGAACGGTCGTCCGCACGGCCCACAACCGCATGTCACCTCTTGTATGCAACGGTTACGCTCCTTTCATGACGGAGCAACCGTGCGAATAGAGCCGCTACGCGCTGGCGCTTTCCCGGTTAAAAAAGATTTGGTGACTGATCGCGGCGGCTTAGACCGTATCATTGCCGCCGGAGGAACTGTGTCACTCATGGCTGGTACGGCACCAGACAGTGACGCGATCAGTGTAGGGCATGACCAGGTGGAACGAGCGCTTGATTTCGCGGCCTGCATCGGCTGTGGTGCTTGTGTTTCAGCTTGCCCGAATGGTGCCGCAGTGCTCTTCACCGGCGCAAAGATCACTCATCTGACTATGCTGCCCATCCCCGCTATCGAAAGAAATGAGCGAGCAACGTATATGGTCGCTGCGATGGAAGACGAATTTGGCCCGTGCTCACTCTACGGAGAATGCGTACTGGTGTGTCCCCAAAATGTACCACTGAGCGCTATTGGAAGTTTAAACAAAGAACGTTTACGTAGCTTGTTTCATCCCCGAATATAAATCCGCGCTTTTCAGATTTACTGAAAGACGTATCTCAACAAAAGCGACGATGCTCGCCACTGTTACCAGCGGCGAGCATCGCCATTGATTGGAGAATACCAACGCATCCCCCGGTCGCCAGACTGCCCCCGCAGCACGTATACATAACTCGTGAAAGCCGTTCATGCTATCAGTTCTGGCGGCACACCTATACTACACGTTTTCTAAAGCATACTAAAGTTATATTGAAAAAAGTTTCGCAGTTGGAATAATTTACCTCGCGCAAACTTTCAGTTTCCCACAATATTCAATAGTTACTAGCATCTCGGGGACGCTTACGCTATCTTTCAAATCGGACAGACGCACCGTCCGCGCGCATCCCGCTACGATAGGTTACGAAATGACAAAGATAAAGTTCCCCGCTATAGCCGGACAGCTACTGCCAGCGCTCGCGTATGCTGCGATAGCAGATGAGCTGCAACCTGTACCATCTGATTCTTTTCAAAGCGTTGCTTGGCTGGAACAACCGGGTGCGGCATTCGTCACTTTGACTATTCGCGATGATGCCGGTGACCGAGCGCTAAGGGGTTCTGCTGGTTCTTTATTAGCGCAACGTTCGTTGAGAGAAGATGTGTGCAGTAACGCCCGAACTGCCGCGTTCCATGATTCTCGTTTTATGCCGCTAACTATTGACGAACTGCCAAACATATCTATTGAAGTTTCCGTACTCACCGAACCTGAACAACTCGATTTTGATACGGAAGAGGATGCCTTAGCGCAACTGCGTCCCGGAGTCGATGGCGTGATATTTCAGACATCTAGCGCGCAAGCTACATTTTTACCGCAGATGTGGAATGAGTTGGCGCATCCAGCGGAATTTCTACAGCATCTGCGCCGCAAAGCACGCCTACGATTCGACTATTGGGGAACAGATGTCAAACTGTTCACTTACCAGGTGGTAACTTTCCCATCTCAAAATGTCTGATTACAGGGCAACATGAGTTAACGTCAGCAAAGCAGCTATCCAAGCGATACCGGCAATGATTACTGGGACTACTAGTGCGGAAACTCGAGTGCCGTTCCACTATGCATCATTCGGTAAAACTAGCTTGCGAAAAAACATGAAAAAGTGTCCTGCCCAACCTTTTCGTATTCATCGGCCTCCCGAGTTCGCCGCCTTTGGGTGGTTTTGGGGGTTGGATACGGGTTTGGTTAGGTATTTTGCTGTTGTTTTGGTGTGTTTTTCTGCACTAAAGTGGAGTAATCGTTTTCGGATTAGT
>JAIRZI010000005.1 GCA_031267295.1 Propionibacteriaceae bacterium
CACACACCCCACATCCTTTACCGCTACCAACTTTGTTTTTTGTTTAGGGGTCGGCGGCGATAGCCCCATCGACCGCCACCTCCAAAGCCCCAGTGTCACTTACTACGGTGAGTCCGCGATGTTGCACTACGGCGGCTGGGTCACCTTCGCCTGCCAACACCCCTTCAATAACTTGACGTGCCAATTTGTCATTGATTTGTCCAGTATCAAGCAACGCTTGCACTTCGGCCACTTGTTTAGCGGTGATTGGCAGTTCGTCAAGTGCTACTCCCCATTCGTTAGCGCGTCTGGCTAACTCGGTGAGCCACCACTTGCGCGCTGCTATGGGGGTGGCACCAGCCAGCACGGTATCGGCGATGGTGTCGAGCGCTCCCGGTACCGCCAAAATGTCGCCGAACTCGCGCTGCGTGAACCCCCATTCGGTGCGTAGTCGTGCCCGACGTTTTCCAGGATGTTCCGGCAAGGTGGCGCGCAACTGCTCCACCCACGCTGGATCAGCAGCCAGCGGCACCAGATCAGGTTCTGGGAAGTAGCGGTAGTCCTCCGCAGTTTCTTTCGAGCGCCCCGCCGTGGTGTAGCCCGCCTCATTCCAATGCCGAGTTTCTTGAACTACCCGGCCGCCAGCGCTCAAAATCGCCCCTTGCCGCCGCATCTCATAACGCACCGCATCCGCGACGGCACGTAACGAGTTCACATTTTTGGTTTCGCTTCTAATACCCAACTCGCTAGCACCTTTAGGCATCAGTGAGACGTTAACATCACAACGCAGATTGCCACGTTCCATTCGTCCCTGCGACACCGCAAGCGCACGCACCATATCACGCAGCAACGCCACATAGCCTGCCGCTACTTCGGGGGCGGCCGCACCAGTGTCATGAATCGTTTTAGTGACTATCTCCATCAGTGGCACTCCAGCCCGGTTGTAATCAAGCAGAGAATAATCAGCGTTTGCGATTCGCCCAACGCCGCCAATGTGGGTAATTTTGCCGGCATCCTCTTCCATATGCACCCGTTCGATAGGCACTTGGTAAGCCATTTCGCCCACTTCGACAGCTATTTCGCCATCGAAACAGAGCGGTTCGTCATACTGCGAAATCTGGTAATCCTTTGGCATGTCGGGATAGAAGTAGTTTTTACGTGCGAAACGGCACCACCGAGCAATTTGGCAGTTCAACGACAACCCAATACGAATAGCGGACTCCACCGCCTTGGCATTGACCACCGGCAGCGACCCTGGCAATCCCAGACAAACCGGACACACCTGAGAGTTTGGCTCGTTACCAAATTCGGTTGGACAACCACACCACATCTTTGATTTGGTGGAAAGTTCCACATGCACTTCCAATCCCAGCACTGGGTCAAATCGCTCCAACACAGCATCAAAGGACAACAGTTCGTCAGCCATCACCACACCACCTTCGTGTCTGTAAGTGCGGGAGCTTGCGCTAACAACTGCGAACCCCACTTGGCGGTTAACTCCCTTTCCAAAGCCGCACCGACTTGATACAACCGTTCATCGCGCAACGCGGGAGCCATCACCTGGAACCCCACCGGCAACCCGTCTTCTGGCGCTAAACCGCAAGGGAACGATGCGGCGCCGATACCCGCCAAATTGGCCGGGATGGTACACAGATCGCTCATATACATCGCCAACGGGTCGTCGATACGTTCCCCGAGTTTGAATGCAGTCGTTGGGGTTGCTGGTGACACTAGCACGTCGCAGCGTTCGAAAGCAGTCGCGAAATCGCGCGCAATAAGCGTGCGCATTTTTTGTGCCGAGCCGTAATAGGCATCGTAATACCCAGCCGACAGCGCATAAGTTCCCAGAATGATGCGCCGCTTCGCTTCTGTTCCAAACCCTTTGCCCCGGGTGAGCCGCGTCACCGTCTCCGTTGAGTTGGTTCCATCATCGCCAATTCGTAACCCGTAACGCATACCGTCATAACGCGCCAAGTTGCTTGACACTTCTGCGGGCATTATCAAATAATACGTAGCCAATGCATGTATAAAGTGCGGGCACGATACTTCGACCACCTCGGCACCGGCGGTAAGTAACGCCGCGATGGCTTGTTGTACTCTAAGTTCTACTCCAGGAGCATAACCTTCACCACTGAACTCTCGCACCAAACCGATACGTAAACCTCGCACGTCCCCAAGACGAGCGGCAGTTACCACATCAGGTACCGGGGTGGTAAGAGACGTGGAATCCATCGGGTCATGTCCGGCGATCACTGTGTGCAACAACGCCGCATCCAGTGTAGTTCGTGCCACCGGACCGGCTTGATCTAGCGACGAAGCCATAGCGATAATACCGTAACGCGACACCATGCCATACGTCGGCTTCACCCCCACGGAACCGGTCACTGCAGCGGGCTGACGGATAGAGCCGCCAGTATCGGTACCGATAGCCAGCGGGGTTTCACAAGCTGCCACCGCAGCAGCAGAACCGCCCCCAGAACCGCCAGGAATACGCGCAGTATCCCACGGGTTATGGGTAGGGCCGTAACCGGATGTCTCGGTAGACGAACCCATCGCAAACTCATCACAGTTAGTTTTGCCAATAAGCACTAATCCGGCAGCAATGAGGCGTTGCACCACGGTGGAGTTATATGGCGGTACCCAGCCCTCCAAGATGCGCGATCCGGCGGTAGTGGGCAACGCTTGGTAACACAGTAAATCTTTGATAGCAATCGGTACTCCAGCAAGCGGCCCCAACTGCTCCCCGGCAGCGATTCGTGCGTCTGTTGCCGCGGCCTGACGCAGTGCACCAGTGGCATCAATCGCTAAGAATGCGTGTATGCAGGTATCCACTGCGGCTATCTGGTCAAGGTGCGCGCGCGTCACCTCAACACTCGACACTTCACGAGTGGCGATGAGTCGGCCTAGTTCAGCCGCCGAAGCGCTAAGAAGGTTCACTGTTCCTCCTGCAGTATCTGTGGCACTCGAAAACGGCCATTTTCAACATCAGGCGCACCCGCCAACATCGCCTGCGAACGCGGTACCCAATTGAGTACGTCAGGGCGCATCACATTGGTAAGCGGCACCGCATGAGAGGTGGGCGGGATGTCTTGGCTAGCCACTTCACTCACAGCAGCCACCGCAGACAGTATCACGTCGAGTTGGCTGGCCATCGCGTCCAACTCGTCATCGCTGAGTTCGATGCGCGCCAGAGCTGCCAGCCTAGCGACTTCGGAACGAGTAAGCATACGTCTCCTTTGGAACTCCAACAGACACCACATACTACCGCTTACTTGCCGCGCTGTCGGTTACGTACCACTGCAGCGCACTACACTGTAAACGTTGTCGAGATCAAACCTTAGGGGCATCATGGCGTGGGTCATTTGGATTGTCATTGCGGTGGCTTTCGCCATTGCTGAACTTTCCGTCGGCACTTTCACGCTATTGATGATCGCTGGAGGTTGCAGTGGCGGGTTTTTAGTTTCCCTCATCGCCCCAAACGCCTATTGGTTACAGACCTTAACTGCTGTGGTGCTGTGCGGACTGCTACTAGGTTTGCTACGCCCAGCGCTACGTCACCATGCAAGCTTACGCTCAGATTGCGTGCCAAACCTCGAATGCATAGTCGGTTCCTACGGTGTGGTGTTAAAAAATGCCAAGGGCGACGCAGTGCACGTCAAAATTAACGGTAAAGAATGGAACGCTAGCAGTGTGGACGGCGCGCAACTGCTGCCAGGTACTCAGGTGTTTGCCACCGCTTTTGACGGAACAGTAGTGCTAGTGATGCCGGTTGCCAGCAAAGTACGGCAGTAATACTGCATTATCCGATAAACGATATTTAAGTGCACCGAACATCGGCGATGCTCAAGTTAACGTGTTTATCGTCAACGAGCGGTGTAAACGGATACCTAAATTGGGGTTCATGCTCGGCACACCCGCGCTTCTAGTGCTGCTGCGCGGGGATTCCTAACCGAGTTTTTCCTTTTTAGTGTGGAAGTAGTTATGGCGGTGCAGACCTTGGGCTTAAATCAGAGCTATTCAAAGTGGTGATATACATCATGCGATTACTTATCGGCCGTCACTGCGAGCGAGCAAAAGGGCGCGAAGCAATCCAGTTACTAAAGTGCTATTCACCGCAGGTTGGTTGCACACTGTGAGAATATATTCGCCCTTATGTGACTACTCGCTGTCCGTCATTGCGAACGACCAAAAGGACGCGAAGCAATCCAGTCATTTTGATGTCACTTGTGTGAGTCTTTCTAGTTCGGATTTATTGAACAGGTTCATTTTTTGTTCAGTGGTTATCTTTTCTGGATTGCTTCGTCGCTTACGCTCCTCGCAATGACGAAGAAACCCAATACACTACTGTGCGTTGCTCCGCCGCACCGCCGCTACGCTCCTCACAATGACGGGAAAACCCAATACACTACTGTGCGTTGCTACGCCGCACCGCCGCTACGCTCCTCACAATGACGGGAAAACCCAATATACTACTGTGCGTTGTTGCGCTGTGCCGCCCTACGCTCCTCGCAGTGACAGAGAAACTCAGATTTGTCACTAACCTCAGAACAACATTCCACCTTAGTGCAGGAAAACACCCCAAAATAACAGCGAAATACCTAACCAAACCCGTATCCAACTTCAAAACCATCCAAAAGCGGAAAAACTCGGGTTCTAGTGCTGCTGCGCGGGGATTCCTAACCGAGATTCCCGCTACGCGATTAGTGCTAACTCAGTAACCCATTACGATGCGATACCAGAAATACCCCACCCCTACGATGATGGCTACAGCTACCACAAATCCGATCACCGCATAGCCGCGATGCCGCTTTTTGTGCGCCGTGGAATCGATTAGATTAGAACCCCACTCACCATAATCGGGACGCACCCGCACCGGGACATCTCCGTCAAGGTTGAGATCACTAAAAACCGCCATGCTGGCCAGTCTAGCGGCGCGACGTGCCACGTCACAGCGTGTTATATAGTTGCCCACATGATCAAGCTAGCCCACTTATAGTTTGGGATAGTGAAACTGATTCCGCTCTAACTAACTGCGAAATGGGCGGCTCCGTGCGGGAATTGCTTGCTAAACTCAATATTCATGCTCAGCACACCCAGCGCCACAGCCCTCAGAGGGGCGCATCTGAGCGCCGATGGTTGTCGTTTTGGTCTTTGGGCACCGCGCGCCACTCGGGTTGAGTTAGCGTTGTTGAGCGCTGAGGGTTCCCAAATCAACTATGACATGACACCAGATGCCACCGGCTTATGGGTGGTGCAGGTACCCGATGTGGTAGCCGGGCAACGCTACGGCTATCGGGTACATGGCCAATGGCGCCCCGACCAGGGATTACGCGCCAACCCAGCAAAACTGTTGCTAGACCCCTACGCACGCGCAGTGAGCGCTGGGGTTGATTACTCCGGCCCCATTTTCGACCACACCGCAGCATCTGATTTTGAACCCGATTCTCGCGATTCTGCACATTACGTGCCGCTATCGGTGGTGGTGGAACCGTCAGCGCCACCGGAGCCAATAAACGTTCGACGTTCTTTGGCACAAACTGTCATTTATGAAGCACATGTGAAAGGACTCACCCGAAACCATCCCGGAGTTCCCGAACATCTGCGTGGGTCATATTTAGGTTTGGGTTATCCTGCCGTCATCGACCATCTGCTACGTCTGGGAATTACTGCCGTAGAACTGCTGCCAATTCATCACTTTGTTTCAGAACCTTTCCTGATCAGAAAAGGTTTAGATAACTACTGGGGCTATAACACTCTCGCCTTTTTGGCACCACATTCACAGTATGGCGCTACTGGTACCACAGGTGAACAAGTAAGCGAGTTCAAACAGTTAGTGAGCGCGTTACATCGCGCAGGTATTGAGGTGATTCTTGATGTGGTGTACAACCACACCTGCGAAGGCAACCATGAAGGCCCGACGCTCGCCTACCGCGGGTTTGATCATCGTGGCTACTATCGCCTAACTCCTGATTTGCTAAGCGACTACGACGTGACCGGCACTGGCAATTCACTGGACACTTCTCAAGATGATGTGTTGGCGTTGGTGCTCGATTCAATGCGCTACTGGGTGAGCGAGATGGGAGTGGACGGTTTTCGCTTTGATTTAGCTACCACCTTGATTCGCAATTCCCGACATTGCGTAGACCAAGCCCACGAGTTTAAGCAAGCGGTGGCTGCCGACCCCATATTCGCCGACATCAAAATGATCGCCGAACCGTGGGACATCGGCCCGGATGGCTACCAAGTCGGCGCTTGGGGTCCACGATGGAGTGAGTGGAATGATCACTTCCGTGACACGGTACGCGATTTCTGGCGGGGTGCGCTACCCGGAGTGCAAGAGTTAGCTACTCGGCTCGCAGGCTCCGCCGACTTGTTTCAATCAAGTGGACGTGAGCCGAGTGCGAGCGTCAATTTCATCACCGCGCACGACGGATTCACTATGCGTGATTTAGTCAGCTACAACGATAAGCACAACGAAGCCAACGGCGAAAATAACCGGGATGGCAGCGATAATAACCGCTCCTGGAACTGTGGCATCGAAGGCGAAACTACCGATGAAAACGTGGTGCTGCTCCGTCATCGCCAAGTGCGCAACTTGCTGTTCACGCTGTTAACCGCCGACGGAGTGCCGATGCTTGCCGCCGGAGACGAACTAGGGCGCACTCAGCAAGGTAACAACAACGCTTACTGCCAAGATTGCGCTATCTCGTGGGTTGATTGGGAGCAGGCGCTCGCTTGGAGCGATGTCGCTGACCTCATTGCCACGTTGACCACACTGCGCAGCGCCAACCCAGTATTGACACCTGAAAGTTACGCCGCGCGCACTGAGGCTTGGTTTGCCGAAGATGGAACCGAGCTAACAGATGCCACTTGGAGTGACCCAAACCGTCGTTTCCTAGCGCGTTATATTCAAGAAAACCAGCGCGCATTCTTAGCCTGCTACTACGCAGGCGACGCAGCCTTAACGTTCACACTGCCGACACTAGCTGGCATTTTTCAGATGGTAGCCACCTCTGCGTTGCCCGGTGAATTGCCTGACTCGGCGCTACAACCGGGCGACATCATAACGCTACCGGCGCGCACCACGGTGTTATTTCGCCTTGTCATCACCTAACTGCACCTCATGGGGTGGACATTCAAAAGCTATCCTTAACTTATTAACTATGAAGTAGCACGCAACAGTTGAACGATGCAGATAACGGTTTTTAAGTAACAAACCAGGCGGCTATCCGATAGCGTAAAGGTGTGAATGGCTTTGGACGTATTCCCGTCTGCGATGTCTCGCCGGTGATCGAGCACGGTGCGTACCCTGCGAAAGCCGTCGTAGGTGAATCCGCACCGATCAGCGCTACTGTGTTCCGCGAAGGACATGACGCGCTCGGTGCCACTGTGGTATTGACTCGCCCTGATGGCAGTGTACTGCGCCAAGATATGCAACAAGTGGAACCACTTGGTTTAGACATCTGGGAAGCATGGGTAGTCTTCGATTGCTTAGGTGATTGGAGTTACTATGTGGAAGCTTGGGATGACGAATGGCACACCTGGACGCACAACGCCCGCATTAAATGGGCTGCGGGTCAAGATAGCGCGTTGCTTTGCCTGGAGGCGCTGGCGTTGTTTCAAGCCGCCACCACCTCAGCTACCCAATTAGCTGATACCACTGCCGTAACGCTGATCGCAGCGGCGGCAGCCACCTGCCATGCTGCAACTCCAATCCCCACACTGCTGGCTTTGACTAACGATTCAAACCTCGACGCTGCGATGGTGCGCCACGCCCCTCGCCGTTTTATAACACCTAGTGAGAGCTATCGCATCCGAGTAGATCGTAGTCGCGCACAGTTTGCTAGTTGGTATGAGTTCTTCCCGCGTTCTGTAGGCGCGACGTACAACAAGCGCACGAAGAGATGGAAGTCCGGCACTTTTGATAGCTGTGAAACAGCGTTAGAACACGCCGCGCAGTTGGGGTTCGACGTTGTTTACCTGCCTCCTATTCACCCCATCGGCTCCACTATGAAAAAGGGGGCAAACA
>JAIRZI010000002.1 GCA_031267295.1 Propionibacteriaceae bacterium
GCCAACAACCCAGACACTCAACCGTTCAAACATGCTCATCCAAATACTCAAACACGCCGCTCGAACAACAAAAATCATAACAGACCCCAGAAAAACACACAACCACCCCACAACCCCAACCACCCAAGCTTTCCTCTTCAATGTGGACACGGTCACGGTGATATAAACGTTGGACTTAAATCAAAGCCATTCAAAGTAATGATACACATCACGCGATTACCTATCGTCCGTCACTACGAGAAACCAAAAAGACGCGAAACAACCCAGTCATAAAAATGCCGCTTATGTGAAACTTTCCAACTCGGATTCACTAAACAGAACCATCTCTTGCTCAGTGGTTACCTTTCTGGATTGCTTCGTCGCTTACACTCCTCGCAATGACGGAGAAACTCGATACGTTCCGGAGAGACTTAGGTACGTTATTGTGCATTGCTGCGCTGGGTCGCCCTATGCTCCCCACAACAACGGGGAGACTTAGGTACGCTACCGTGCATTGTTACGCTGAGCCGCCTTACGCTCCCCACAATGACGGGGAGACTTAACAGGAAATCACCCCAAAATAACAGCGAAATACCTAACCAAACCCGTATTCAACTTCAAAACCATCCAAAAGCGGAAAAACTCGGGCACTATGACCAGCGCTACCCACCGAATCCGCATCAACGGCAAAACATTTACTATCGGAGTTAAACGGTTCAGTTGGGAGAGCGCTTTACGTGGCTGCTCAGCGTTGATAGCCGCCCATGAGTACCGCTCGGGCGATGGTATGCGGCAACGCGGTAAAGGCGACATCTACCGGAGACGTTTTTGTTCCTAACGGAAGTTGTAAATGCGTTACATCAAGTGCGTGTACCGCGAAAAAATAGCGATGTAGCTGATCTCCAGCCGGCGGCGCAGCGCCAACGTATTTGTAGTCTCCGCGAGAATTGATAGTGGAGTACGCACTAGCTACGTCGCCGTTGAGGTGCCGTCCGGCATCGTAGGGTAAACCGGTGCAACACGTCGGCACATCAACCAGTAGCCAGTGCCAAAAACCGCCTGGACGGGGCGCGTCCGGGTCAAAACAGGTGATTAAGAAACTCTTGGTTTCTGCTGGCGCATCACGCCAATTCAATTCGGGTGAGTGTGCACCGCCATCATCAGATAACTCGTAAGGCAACCGCTCGCCCTCAGTGATCTGTGGGCTGGTCAATAGAAAAGACGGTACCGCAGGCAACCCCTCGTAAGGATGGGGTGCCTGCGGTCTATTCGGATCAAACGTCATAACTTGACTATAGATGTTTTCTACAAACTAGGCGACACATAGCAACCGTCGGAGTTATAAACGCTCTACTGCTCGCCCTCCGACAGAACTTTGTACACCTTACGACGCGCTTCCGCTATGATCTCCGTAGCTTCCTGAATCTGCTCTGGGGTGCCGTTGAATCCAAGATTCTTTACAGCTAGCCCTAGCCCGGCAAGTTGTTTACCAATCTCTTTCCAAGAGAGCACTCGCTCGGGGATGTCAGTAGCGGCACCACAAGATTCCCAAGGTTTCTCATTAAGTTTTTCCGCTACAGTACGCCCCATATCCGTTAGCTGATAGACGCGCTGACTACCACCTTCATAACCCTCCACTGAAACTACTAACCCTTCGTCTGCAAGTTGGTTCAACGTCGGATACACTGCGCCGGGGCTAGGTGTCCAGATGCCGCCAGTACGCTCGCTAAGCGTCTGCATGATCTGGTAACCGTTCATCGGCTCCTGCGCGAGCAGTACCAGTACCGACTCGCGCAACGCGCCACGCCGCGCTCGTCTACCTGAACCGAACCCGGGACGAAATGCATCGGCACGCGGGCCGCGATGGCGCGGGTCAAATCCTACAAAAGGGCCGAAAAAGTCGTCGGCATCGGGACGCATCTGACAGTTACCAGGACGCGGCGCATACCTACGCCTATGCTGTACCTGCGAGCAGATTTCTTCAAACAACCAGCCAGGTTGCCATTCGTTGCCGTGCTTCATCTTCAAGCACTCCTTTCAAGCATGTTTTTGTTGCAGGTCACTGTGGGCGGTTTCATGTGCTTTCTTGTCTTAAAACCACCCTCCAGCACGACCATAACGTCAATTATCCAACCTGCAATCATCTTTACGATATATATAACGATATATCGTTACCGGTGTACTGTCAAGTTTTGCAGCCAACTTGACGCAACAACTGTCGCAATTTACATCGTTTTTACGTTAGCTGTCGCAGCACAGCCGGGACAGAATACGAATCCTTAAATATAGTGCAGTTCCTTTTGCGGAGACCGCCGAGTGCTAGCGTATCGGACGCAGAAGCGCAGAACACAAGGTACAAAAACACAAAGCACAGAGCGCAAGATACAGAAGGATACAGAAACACAGCACGTCAAGTACGGAGCGCAAAGTACAGGGGTACAAAAGCACAAAGCGCAAGATAAAAAGTACAAAAGCGCAGAAGCGCCGCGCACACTACTTCAACGCACCGCTGGAAAGCGCCGTTTTAGGGTTCGACCGCAACAAGTCCCGCGCAGGTTCGGCGTAATGCACCGCAATAACTTGCGCGTCCATCACCTCGAAAGTGGTCACCGAACCCAAGGTGCATTGCCGTTGAAAGTCTAGATTAGGCAGTGATTTATGTTCTGCGGCCAATCGCGCAGTGTAGATGGGAGACTGATGGCTCACCAACACCGCTTCGCCGCCAGAGTCAATAGCGGCAGCGGTTTGTTTAATAACACTCAACATGCGGCGCGCCATCTCGACATATGGCTCACCCCATGACGGTCGCCACGGGTTGCGATAAAACCACCAGTTGCGCGGATTGCGTAGCAATTTTCGACTCGCCACCACTTGCCCTTGCTGATACGAACCAGCTTCAATCAGTCGCGAATCAATATTTATCGCTAACGCTGGATGCTTAGCGGCGATAGGCGCGATGGTTTCAAGCGCTCGTTCTAGCGGAGATACGCGCAACATTGACAGCGTAGCGTCGGCAAAATATTCGCCAAGACGATCCGCCATAGCACGCCCATTAGCCGAAAGATGAAAATCGGGTAATCGTCCGTACAAGATGCCATCCGGGTTGTAAACCTCACCGTGACGGCAGACATGAACCAGCGCACTCAAATCGGTGACCCGAGTAATGGCGGTCATCGACTTATACCTCGCAGCTTAAACTCAGCGGCCAGCACGACGACGCTGAATACGTGTCTTCTTTAGCAACTTGCGGTGCTTCTTCTTCGCCATTCTCTTGCGACGTTTTTTGATGACCGAACCCACAAACCGGTCCTTTCCTTAAGTTATAAGCCTGCCTGACAATGTTAGTAGCCCCAAGCCGTTGTTACCAAAATTTGCGTTTAGCCATAGCGGTACCGCCCAGCATTGCGCCAAGTAGCAACAGCATACCCGCTAGCGAGCTAGCCATATTATTAGTAACTAAGCGCCCACCCGTTTCCGAATGCGGAGTCTGCTCAGTAAGGCTTTCCAAGATATTTGCTGAAAACTGCGCCACTCCATCGACAAACTCAACCACAAATGTATGCGTCCCCACAGGAAGTGTAGCTAAATAGTCTGCGTGTAACGTCACAATCGTGCTACCAGCAACCGCATCATAATTAGCTGGGTCAACTGGCACTCCATTTAGCGTGATCTGCATAAACTTAGAAAACTCCACATCGAAACGAATCGTCAACGCTGCACCGGAGTCAGCCGCCCAATCAGCGCTTGCCGTACCATAATCGGCCGGGCCGCCATCCGAACCATCCGAACCATCCGAATCACCCGAATCACCCGAATCAGGAACGTCTGCGTCAGTCATGTCGTAAAGCCCCGGCATATCAGCAAGATGGCGAATAAGTGCCACCAAAGCATAAGCGGCCTGCTCAGTTGCCATACCATTAACCGCACCATTCTTAACATGCTTAAACCCGCCGCTAGTCGCATCAAAGAAACCCAGCACCGCATCAAACAACGTCACACCCTCTTTCACAAAACGGGCATCATTAACCGGAACATGCAACGTGCTCAAAGCAACCAGCACTTGAGCCGTGCTTTCCAAGTTCTGATCACCCCAAGACGTAAAACATGCTTCATCGTCTTGCAGCGCACTGAGACGAGCAAGCGCCCGATCAACGGACGCAACCACCTCGGCTTGATACTGCGTGCTACGCGCACCTAAATAGTAGGGAGCCAAAGCTTGCAACACCATCGCAGTTATATCAGGATCAGCACTACCAGAAAGCGACCAACCCCCCGCTTCTACAGTGCCTTTACCTACCTCACGTTCCAGAATGTAGTTGATATAACTATCCCGTGATGCTTGCAACAGCGTAGACCCATTCGGCAATACCGGCATCTCATAATCGCCGCTATCCAAAGCGATAAGCGCAAAAATTGCACCGTTAATACCCTGGCGCACACTGCCATTAAAGTTCGCTAACGCAGCCGTAAGGTCATAACCAGCAAAATCAGTCGCATTTACTCCCAGCGCAGTCAACGCCAAAATCACCCGCGAATGCTCCGTGTACTTAGTGGAACTAAGCACGCCGTTATTTTCTTCAAGAATTGGAACAATATCCGCTTCCAGATTCTCCAAGTAGGCTGCCCGCAGCTCGCTAGAAAGTTCACCGCCACGCGCCAAACCAAGAACAACCCACTCACTTTCATAACCAAACTTCAATGCATCAATTTGGGCATTCTCATAGTCGGCAACATCCTTAAACACTGCGCGCACCGCTTCCAACGTGGGCAACGGCACTGGTGTTTCATCAACTGGAGTCACCAGCGCGTTAATCACAGCTTTAAGCGCGTTTGCCGCCGCGTCAATCTCTGCTTGACTAGCGCTATCATTATCCGCCACTTCAAGCGCCGCCGAAAGCGCGCCGGTGAGACCCTCCCAACTAGCCAAAGTGTAATCCGCTGCTGTTAGGTCGTTAGCCCAAGCAATGGTGCTATCCAACGCGACCCTGTCGATAATAAGCATGTCCGAGAAATAAACATTTGGCAGCACAGCAAAGGAAGCCTCATTACCGCCAGCGTTCATATCGATTTTCAGACCGTTGTCATAATCTGCGCTTCGATGGGTGCCCGCCGGTTGGCCTAAATGTGCATCCGCAATGCTGCCGCCCGCTCGGAGCGAAGTAGCCCCACTGATCATGGCCTGCGTCAAAATGATCGCATCATCATACTCTTTTAACTTGCCATAATTCTGCGGGTTGTAGATGCCACTCATTTTCGGCACCGGATACGCCGGATTAGCACCGCCATACAACACCCGAACGCTATCCCCAACCGTCAATTCTCGATCAGTGACATCTGAGACGATTCGTACGCTGCCACCCCGAATCACCCAATAGTTAGTTTTACCCTCATATTCAACTTTGACGATGTTGTTACCCGGATAGATGGTGAGCAAACCATCACTCACCGTTTGTAAACTGCCATACACGTCAGGATTCCAAGCGGTTATCGTGGCATCCGGTGTCGTAACCGACGAACTTGAGTGACCAGGCTGTATCTCTATTTCTTTGCTTCCGCCTACAAAGAACCAGGTGTCAAACTCTGCATCCCAGTTAGTGAAACTAGTATTGTCAGGTTTCTTCACCCGAAGAACAAAATCTTTTTCCGCAGTAGCGCCCACCGTAACAACGACGATACCTTTACGCTCCGGGTTGCTGGCACCGAAATACCCATCGGGGCCTTCCGGCGCTATATAAGTTGAACCGAAAACATCAATACCGTCATAGCTCACCTCGATGATAGCCGTGCCAGCTTTCACTGCCTTAAGATCAACCCAGTTGCTGTTGATTTCGTCATGCGGTGTGAGGGTGAGCACATCAGCGCCCTCCAAGAACCGATAATGGAAATCCGGTTCAATCATCTTGTTCTGCCAATCGGAGTTGATTATCTCCCAAGCCCGGAATACTCGCAGCTTGAAAGTTGCCCCGACGTTCAACTGCAGATGGTTGCTGCCACCAACAATGTTCATCAGCAGCGAGTTACCGTCCCGATCTGGCTGCATGGTGGTCACCGGATCATTCGGGTTTTCATCATCATCGAAAGTGACGACTGTGCCTAGCTCGTCCAAACCCCAACCAGCTTTAGTGACCTTACCCGGCTGCGATACTCTCCAAATGAAGTTCGGCCCGCGTGGGGCATCGCCAAAGAAAGAGTAGCTCTTTGTGCCATCGCCATTATCGCGCGGCGTAAGAGCATCACAAGGCTGGTTGACGTAATACGTCGCTTGCGTATAGCACTGGAACGTCGCCGTTGCCGGAATGGTGAGAGTGTAAATCCGGCTCATCTCAACCTGAACCTGCACACCTGAGCCATAGGGGTTCGTTACCGTCGTTTCTAAGAAATATGCACTCAGCGACTCGCTCGGTGTGATGGTTATGGGGTACCCGTTGGCCTGAAATCTGCTGAGCGCAGCAACCGCGTAAGCGGTGCGTCCGGTTGCCGTAGCATCCAGTCGGTGAATACCGCCGATCCTTACAGCGCGCTTACTGCTGTCCTTGATTGCGATGGTGTAATCCGAGCCAGCCGTCAACATTTCATCGTTCAAGGTTTGATTTACATAAACCGAATCGATGTAGAGGCTGATGGAGTCAATTTTGTTTGCCAAGATTGCTTTCGCGGAGGGAACACTGAAATATGTTCCCCCAATATCCGTTGCCACCTTTGTGCCTAAGCCATCCGCCGCAAACAACTCGGTGGTTCCCCGTACGGAGTAAGTGCCATCGCGCAGTGTGAGTGAGTATTCGGTTTTTCCGTTCTTTGTGGTTGCGGTGGCGGCAACAGGATCACCCGCAATGTCATAACCAGCGTCATCAAAACCAGCGGTTCTGAAAAACTGTAGCTCTGCGGCATCGCGATCTGCCAATGTGAAAGTAACAACCCAGGTAGTTTTGTCTTTAAGCGCCGCCAAAGCCGCCGTCAATTCATGGTAGGCAGCCGTTATCTGTTCTGGTGTTGCCGTCTCGTTATTGACGATTAACGCGCCTGCGCCAAGTTTTAACTGCATGGTGCTCCAGGTGCCATCAGCCACATAGTCGTCTTCAATCAATGCAGCTGCCGCAGTTATGAGAGCCGTTAAGGCAGCTTTATCCGTTGTGGCATTTGAGAGGAGTTGCAGGTTGTCAACAGCGGTTTGCAGGTTTGTTTTGGCAGTATCGAGTTCACCCTGAGTGGACGCTGGGTTATCTAACGCGCTCTGCGCCACCGTACGGTTCGCCTGCAACACTGCCCAAGACGTGAAAGTGTAATCACTCGCACTCAATCCGTTCGCATACGTGAGCAAATCGAGCAGCCCCCCGGGGTCGCCATACCCTAGTACTGTGATCGTAATCTCCTGCGGAGCTGAAGAAATTGTTTCGGGTGAACGGCTAAAACCCTGCGGTCTGCTCCCATTCATAATTAGTTCAGTCCGAGTATAGGTAGGATCCGATAGCTTGTAGACCCCAGGAGCAGCATCAGATGGGATACTAAAGTTGAATATCGGAGCAGTGCTATCTGGCCACTCAGCTTTCAAAATATTCGGAAGCGTTGTTGAAATTTTTGAAAGCCCCGGAATAGTCGAGGTGTATTCAAGAGAACGCCCAGTAATAGATATCCAGCTAGCGCTCACAGCAAACCCCAACGGATATTCCACTTCGCCCGTAAGGGTGAGCGTAACAGCAGTGCCCTGAGTGATGGTGACTGTATTCGATGTAATGGTATAAAGCGGCACTGCTTCCAGTGCAGCAACTGCACTATTGAGTGCTGTCAATGCGGTGTTTATTTCGGCCCAGGTGGCACTCACGTTAGCCACAACACCCTTTGCTGCCGTTAGCTCCGTGTTCAAAGCAGCCCAACTACCAGTAGTGTAGGCAGCCTGCTTAAGCGCAGTTGCCGCGGCAATGGCAGCATTCAGTGCCGTTTTATCGACGACGGGTGCGAGCGCTGCCAGCGCATTCGCAACTTCGTCCGCGCTCGCTAACGGGTTGATAATCCTGCTTAGCGCTGCTGGTTTTGCTGCCACAGGTACCCCGGGCGCGAATAAAGCACGGATAAGCGCTGATTTATCAATGTGAGTGTAATAAGGCGTGGCCACTCCCGCACCCCAAGATTCCAGCCCCAAATCAGCACCAAAACCCCACAACGTGAACTGAAAACGCACCACATCCTCAGCTTGCAACACTTTTTCGCTAATACCTTGATTGCCCATTTCGTGATTGACGGTATATATCCATCCCGCCTGCTCGCTGTAATCGAACTCACCCAAATACGTATCAAGGTTGCCGTAGGTTTTAGCCATATCAGTGGTAGGCCCGCCATTACTTGTAATGTAGGCAGGGATGTTGAGCGTTTCCGCGCCTTTATCAAAACCAGCCACTGCGGAAAGATAGTTATCCCTTTGGCCGCCCTTGAAAGTTTTATTGTTTTGGTTCAGCAGAGTTTCCATCGCCTGAGCTGCGGTCGTCCCCACATCTACAACCAGCGCGGTGGGTTCAATGTAGAAGCCCTGCCCTAGGTTGTAGCCTTCAAAATCAATGTAGACGGTTATGGTTTCATCGGCGTAAGCCTGATGAAATGGCGAAAAGAATGATAACGCTGCCGCTAAAGCAGCGATACCCGCTATGAACCGACTCCCCCACCCGGGTTTAGTGTTGCGTACTCCGCTGCCCTTAAAAGGATGTGCTGATTTTTCGCGGTTTCTCGAAGAGTACGAAAACCCAATATGCGTTTGACGAACCCCTATTACATTGCCTACACCTCTGATGGTTTGAAAAACGCCATTAACCAGCATACCTTTAACGTTTTTAACGCCAGTTCCGTAAGTAGCCATTTGTACTCTCCTAACTTTCATACAGGTAACCCTGTGAATATCGTTAGGCAAGTAATCAAAACCCTTAAGGTTTAAAATACTTCGTTACTGAGCACGCTCAACCCTACAAAACCTTAACCACATCCCAAACCATCGATCACCCAACAACCCCGAAAAACAGGGATAAGAAAAGGCGACCCTTCGCACTTAAAGGATCGCCGAAACACAAACACTGACAACACAACAACATGCCATCAAGCAGCCGAGTGACTCCCACGATTCCTAAGAGTAAAGATTCTCGTATGTCACTGGCTAGTCTCCTGGCTTTAGTCTCAACCTCCTAGGCACCTTCCTCACGCGGGTTCTTCCCCCGCACAAGTGGCACGTCGCCTATTCGTCAACTTTTCACAGTTAGGTCGCAGCCCCGGATTCGCACCGGGTTCCTAAGTTATCGCTCACGCGACCAGCAACACCCAATATTCAATTATCTTCGGTTAACGATACCGCAGCATCACCACAACAGCAAGCGACCCCGTGCTAATTTTGAAGCGCAACGGTAGTGTGCTGAAGTTACGGGACAGCGGTAAACATTCACGCTATAGAAACAACAACACTACTGAAACTCCCCCCCGTCATTGCGAGAAGCATAAGCGCTGAAACTCTCCCCCTGTCACTGTGAGGAGCATAAGGCGGCACGACGCAACAACACACAGTAACGTACCGAGTCTCCCCGTCACTGCGAGGAGCGTAAGCTACGAAGCAATCCAGAAAAAGGGTGCCTGCTGAACAAAAATAATTCCATTCAACAAACCCGAACTAGAAAGACTCACATAAGTAACACTTAAGTAACTGGATTGCTTCGTCGCTATGCTCCTCGCAATGACGGACAACCAGTAATCATGCAACAACGAATCGAGTTCCCCCGTCACTGCGAGGAGCATAGCGGCGGCACGACGCAACAACACACAACAACGCATCGAGTCTCCCCGTCACTGCGAGGAGCGTAAGCGACGAAGCAATCCAGAAAAGTAACTACCGAACAAAAGATGATTCTGTTCAGTGAATCCGAATTAGAAAGACTCGTATAGGTGGCACTTTTATAACTGGATTACTTCACGCCCTTTTGCTCAC
>JAIRZI010000066.1 GCA_031267295.1 Propionibacteriaceae bacterium
AGACAACAACCAGGAGGCGATAAGTTTGCCAGCGGCGATCTCCACCGCCGACAATTTGGTAGCTTGCAAGGTTGCCAACACCCCATGTTCGCGGTCTGAGACGATAGCCGACGCGCTAAACACCGGCGCAACCAAAAGACACATGCCCATCACGAACATAGTTATCAGTGCGAACAACCAGCGTGACATCGCTACGCGGTCTTCGATATATAGCGCTGAGTCGAAGAACTGCGAGATCAACCAAGTGATGAACCCCATGAAAACAAACCAGACACCAAGCGCTATGAACGTCTTTTTAGAGCGTATCCGCTGCTTTAGTTCGAGCGACAGTACCGTAGCGATACCGCTTAAAGTAAGAGACCAAGTGTTCACTGCCGTTCTCCATCCAGACTGAGATAGGCTTCCTCTAAACGACCGGAAACTGGAGCGATAGTGTGTAACGGAACTCCTGCGACGATGGCATCGCGCAACAAAGCGAGCGCGGCCTCTTGGTTGGCTAGATTGACCACAATTTCGCTGGTAGATGCCAAACCAGGCCGCCACGCAACGTTCTTGGCGTTCAAGAAAGCTTGCAACGCGGCAGGTTCTAGCGCATCCAACCGCCAACCACGTTGCGTAATACCCTGCTGCAGCTCCTGCATGTCCACACTCTGACCACGTTGCAGAAACACCGAATGATCAGCGATTTCTTCCAACTCTGAAAGCACATGCGAGCTGACAAGTACCGTTTTTCCCGCATCAGCTAGCGAACGCAACATATCACGCAACTCAATACGTGAGCGTGGATCAAGCCCGGACGCGGGTTCGTCTAACAACACCACTTGCGGGTCATGTACTAACGCGCGAGCCAAACCAAGCCGCTGTTTCTGGCCGCGTGACAACACTCGCGCTGGTGCATTTGCGTAATCAGCGAGGTACACCCGATTCAACATGTAACCCGCCCGGGCAGCGGCAAGCCCCTTACTCAAACCGTACGCCTGCCCATAGAACGACATGATCTCCGCACAAGTAAGCGCATCCCAAGTACCGAGAGTATCGGGCATCCAGCCAATCCGAATCCGCGCGTCATAACTAGAGTGAGTCATATCGAACCCGGCAACGTTTATCTGCCCAGCGTCTGGTTTCAGCAACCCAGCCAACATTAACAATAAGGTGGTTTTACCGGAACCATTCGGCCCTATCAGTGCGGTGACCGCACCTGCTGGTGCAGTGAATGACACGTCTGCAACCGCCAATACTGACCCAAAAGAACGCCGCACATGCTGTGCTTGCACACCAGGGGTGGGGTGCTCTGGTGTCGGTGGCGGCGCGTCGTGGGATACGGCCAAATGGTCTGTCATGCTGGTAATTTTAGCGTGCCACTAGGCAGCCTTGACTACTACTCAAGGCTGAAAATCAATAGTAAGAGCAATCCTTACCACACCAACCACGGAGCATCATTTATGCGCGCAACGCACCCGGAACCGCTCGGCGCGCCACGCCAACCACAGAAATCCCGAATACTATCACCAAAGCGGCAATCACGCCGCGGTTATCTGAAGGCACGGTACCCCCGGTCGGAGCTTCCACTTTCTCGTCCCAAGCGGCGTAAAGCACAGTGTCACTCGTCACCGTATCTGCATCAAAATCCCACGACGCACCATAACCAGCATCCTTAAACCAACCCGTAAAAGTAAAACCCGCACGGGTCGGCTGCGACGCAGTAATCAAACTACCCGCCGGAACATCCAGCAACGGAGTGCCCCACTGACGCACCCCAGCAACGTCATAACCCAAATCAAAATCAACTCGATAAAGTTTTGGTAACTCTTTCCAAGCGGCGTAAAGCATAGTATCTTTCGTCACCGTATCGGCACCAAAATCCCACGACGCACCATAACCAGCATCCTTAAACCAACCCATAAAAGTAAAACCCGCACGAGTCGGCTGCGGCGCAGTAATCAAACTACCTTTCGCCACACCCAGCAACGGAGTACCCCACTGACGCACCCCAACAACGTCATAACCCAAATCAAAATCAACCCGGTATCGGGCTGCTTGCCACTGCGCAGTCAATTTTTGCTTAGTGGATTGAATCTCATACCACGGCTGATACAGCGAATAATCCGTACCGCCGGGCGTGCTCGGTTGGTCACTCAACCACCCTAAGAATCCGGCATCCGGGTCACTGTTTTCAATCGCCGATCTCGGGAACGTCAGCAAAGTTTGCAACGGATCGGTGATCGTGTAGTAGATAAGGGGATTAGCTATGCTCTGAATAGCACCAGCGGGGATACTCGCCGTCCATCTACCACCAGCGCCGGCACCGGGATCGAACTTCGTCCAATATATCTCCACCGGCCCGGCGTTCGGATACTTGTCGCGCACAAAGCCGCGAGTATCACGCTGTACGGCGGCATCGTAGTAAGGCTCAGAGCCGTCGCGGTAAATCTCATCGGTACGCGGACTGATCGGGTAAACCAACAACTCCGCCTCAGCGCCAGACGCACCCGCCCGCTCATTGCCACCGATACCACTACGGTCAGCGAATGGTTTCAGTACCGCAGCACCGCTTTCAAACACGTTTTCCGCCACAATACCTTTAGCGGTGTTAGTACCTAAAGCATTAGTTCGATTGCCAGAACCTGTTTGGTTGTCCCAGTCACAAGTACCTACCCAGTTCGGAGCGCTCGCCTGCCATACCCGGCCACAGTTGTTGTCGTAACCGATATTTCCATTGTTGGTCAATCCGCGCGGGTCACTACCTTGAATGTCGGCATCCGTTCCTGGAAGCACAAATACGTTGCCACTGTTGATGCGCTCATGCACATGGCTGAGAGCACTGCTAGTGACAGCGTTGATAAGGGTGATCGCGGCCTGCGGTGCAATATTGTTGTGATAATTGGCTAGGAAAATGTTGTTAGACAGCACCGGAACCGGCGGTAACGCCGACGGGTCGGTAATCGCTTCATCAGTTAGCACTGCAACCGCACCACCGCCACCGACAGAACCCATATTCGTAATCCCAGTTCCGATCATTACGCTAGTGATGCCGTTTTTGTAGAAGAAACTATGCGTGATTTCGGATTCCGTCATACCGAAATAGGCCACCGCTCCGCCAGAACCGTCTGTGACGGCCACCTTAAGACCAAACCGTTGCCCGCCGTACTGAGCGCCAGCGACGGTGTTTTCAGTAAACGTCGAGTTGACGATACGACTTTTTATCTGAGTTACCGTCAACCCGCCCTCTACTAGGATGGCTCCGCCATCATCTTGTGCAAAGTTTTGCCGGAATAAGGAATCTTCAATTAACACATTGATGCCGAATTGAGCGGCCGAATTTACCAGAATCGCACCGGCATCAATCCGATTATTTGGGCCAGCGGAACTCACCACATCAGAGGTGCCCATAACCTTATTTGCGGAGAAAACCGAGTATCTGGTAACAAAATCGACGTTAGCGCCACAAGAAACGTAAAGTGCCGCTCCGCGGCGCACACTGTCGCTGATACATGAACCCATAACCGGTAAAGCTGTGAACGTCAACGTGTTACCGATGAAATTGGAGTGATCCACCAGATGCTTCACCGGAGCGGCAACCGAACTACCCGAACTGCGATATACGATGCCGCCGGCACTGTTATTTTCAAATGTGCTGCGGGTGATAGTGGACGACATACTTCCACTGATGATGAGAACTCGTCCCAGATCGGCACCGTTGGCTTTGGAGTTGTCGCGGAAGACGGAGTTCTCCAAAGTGATGCTGCCACTGCCGTCGGCTGTAATCACCGTACCCACTACATTCTTAAAAGTGGAGTTCAAAATCTGGAACACCCCAGTGGCGGAGTTGACCAGGCGCACCGCTGGGCTGCCGGTGCCAAGCGCGTCAACTACAGTGAGATTTCGCAGTGTGATCGTAGCGGCAGCAGTGTTTGTGAGCGCTAACACTTGGCCGGTGGGGTTCGTCAAAGTGATGCCAGAGCCGTCAATCACTACACCGCCGGTTGCCGCATACTGCGCACTACATACCCCGGCACTGCTCACTTCTGTAGCGAACGCCGCAGTGAGCGATAACTCCAGCGGGGCAGCGCCAGCAGCGCTCAGTTGAGCGTTCAATTCAGCACAAGATGCCACCGCCATCGGGGCGGCATGCGCGGTTGGCGGACTCACAAAACTACCGGCACCTAACGTCAAAATTAGGCCGATAGCAGCAAAAAACTTCGTCTTATGGGGGGACATACGACTCCTTATTCGCACCGGGAACACGACCGTATACACCTTCCGCATCTGAATCTATTAAGACGCAGTTGCATCACAGATGGCTAGCTCCTGATATTTTCATCTTAACCAAACAATTTGCAAATATCAATAATGCAAAAAGAAATTATATAATAAGAGATATTTTACTTATAGAAATATTCTATGCGGTGAAATTATTAAATGCTGAGTTTACTAGGCATTTTAATGTGTCGACAGATTGGAAATATGTAACATCAATCTTTTGAGACCATAGTTTTCGCTATGCAATATTTTATTAACGCAATTAAAATAATTAGTTGTTACGCCGGATTATTTGATGGTCGTTCACCACTTGCGCCATCACAATGTCAAAAATGTTTAAGATAAACTCCGGGTCAAGTCGTGCCTCGACAGCAATCTTCTTAAGACACGCTAAATGCTCAGCTTCCCGCGCCGAGTCTCTGGGCGGCAAATCGTAAGTCGCTTTTAACTCTCCAACCTTGCGTGTCAACTCGAACCGGCTAGCTAATACGCGCACTAACTCCACATCGCGGGCATCTATGCTCGCACGCAACTTCGCAAGATGGGTTACAAGTTCAGAATTGTTCACACGGTGAGTCTAACGAATCTTAGTGAGTAAGCTAGTGCGGTGACCGACATCACTGCTGCCAATAATGCATACACCAATATTTTTCAAATGATCGAAACTGTTGACCCGCGTATCTCCCATGCGATTCGCCAAGAGCTAACCGATCAACGCGACAGTCTCAAACTGATCGCCTCTGAAAACTACGCCAGTCTCACCACACTACTCACTATGGGTAATTGGTTGTCCGATAAATACGCCGAAGGCACCATTGGACATCGTTTCTACGCCGGTTGCCGCAATATTGACACGGTGGAAGAGATCGCCACTGAGCACGCCAAAACGCTGTTCGGTGCCGACCATGCTTACGTGCAGCCACACTCTGGCATCGATGCCAACTTGGTGGCCTACTGGGCTATCCTCAGCTCTCGGATTGAGACCCCGACGCTTAACGAGTTACACGCGAAAACGGTGAACGATCTCAGCGAAGCAGACTGGGGAAAGCTGCGTCACCAGTTAGGAAATCAACGCCTGATGGGCATGGCGTTAGATGCCGGCGGCCATCTGACACACGGCTTCCGACATAACATCTCTGGCAAAATGTTTGAACAACGCTCGTATGGTACTAACCCAAGTAGCGGGCTAATCGATTACGGCGCGCTAGCCGCCGCCGTTAAAGAGTTCAAACCGCTAATTCTGGTGGCGGGTTACTCGGCATACCCGAGACGAATCAACTTCGCATGGATGCGCGAAATTGCCGACTCGGTGGGAGCAACCCTGTTGGCTGACATAGCACATTTCGCTGGCTTGGTAGCCGGAAAAGTGTTTGTGGGGGATGAAAACCCGGTAGGTTTAGCGCAGGTGGTGACCACCACTACGCACAAAAGCCTACGCGGGCCTCATGGCGGCCTAGTGCTATGCGATCAAGAGTACGGCGAATTCGTAGACAAAGGCTGCCCGATGGTGCTGGGCGGCCCGCTTGGCCATGTGATGGCATCCAAAGCAATCGCACTAGCTGAAGCGCGCCGTCCGGAGTTTCAGATGTACGCCCAAGCAGTCGCTGACAACGCCAAAGCACTCGCTGCCGGGCTACAGCGGCGGGGTGCAAAACTGGTTACCGATGGCACCGATAACCATCTGTGCTTAATTGACGTGGCAACCAGCTACCAGTTGACCGGGCGGCAGGCTGAAAGCGCGCTACTTGATGCCGGAATTGTGACAAACCGCAACTCGGTACCAGCAGACATAAATGGCGCTTGGTACACCAGTGGCGTGCGAATCGGTACCCCGGCGTTAACTTCACGCGGGCTAACAGAAAGCGACTTCGACCAAACGGCTAACTTGATTGACGAAGTACTGCGCGCCACCAAACCTGTACTCGGGTCTAACGGTGGCGCACACCAGGCGAAGTATGTGATTGCTGATGGGGTTGCCGCCCGAGTACAAGCAGCGTGCAACGAGCTACTAGCCGAGCACCCGCTATACCCCGAACTGGTCGTATAGGCCACCCAAACCAAAAGCGCATTAGCTAGCTAATCATGGCTGATTTTCCGTCAAGAAACCCGTCAAAACTTAGTTGGTTGTTTACCCCGTAGCTGATTCTGAGGTGCTGGACTCGCTCAGTTCTTGAGTGGAAATCACAGATTGGGTGCTAGTCGGCGGCTCGGTAGTAGTGCTAGTCGGCGGCTCGGTGGTGGTAGTTGGCGGCTCGGTAGTCGTTGTAGGTTCAGTAGTTGTCGCAGGCTCGGTGGTAGTAGTGGTAGTCGTCGTAGTCGATTCCGTAGTGGTCACCGACGTTGACTCAGTAGGCTCAACAGTAACAGACGGTTCCGTGGTGGTTGGCTGCTCTGACACAGTGACACCTGCCGAAGATTCTTTAGTGAACCCCTCTAGATGAGCAAGAATAATTAAGTTCTCTCTGGATGCCGCTTGGTCGGTATACTGCATACAAGTGATAAGCACCAGACGGCCAGGTTCATTAACCCATAACTCCGGGCGACTCCCCAAATTAGTGTTATCCACCAACAGGTAATCGTCGGCAACATATCGCGTACCATTCACCGAAATGATGTCGCCAACGTTCAGCGACCAAGTTTTGTTCCAGATGTTCATCAGATAGTTGCCGGGGGAGTACCCACCCATGCGCAACGAATGAGTGACCAGATACACCGTGCCCTTGGAAGCATTCGGTAGGTCAACTCCGCGGTTACGCACTCGGAATACACCTCGAAAGTTAGGCGGATTGAGCACACCGTCCACCTCATTGACTTCGCCATATGGCACATTCAAAGATACTGAATCTACGATGAACCGCGCACCGGCAATTTCTTGCAGATCGCTCTGTTGCATCCACTCCTCGTTGTTGGAAGGAATAAGGTCTGGCACAACTTGGTTGCCGTTCATATCTACCAGATCACCATAGCCATCACCGCGCAGTAACTGCATAAGCCCCAATACGGCTCCCGCAGCAATCAACAGCACACCGACGATAAGTAACGCGCGATTAACCCAGATGCTCGCTCGCTTCTCAGGTTCATCTTCGGACGTGTTCGGAGTAGCGGAGTTCACCGTACCTTCATCGGCTACCGGCATTACCGCAGTGACAGCTCCTGCAACTACCTCATCCTCATTAGACTTAGGCGCACTCGGAGTAGCAGGATTTGCTGCACCTTCAGTAAACTCATCGATGTTTTCAGACGACATACGACCCTCCTCACTTCAATTCTACCTCTTAGCAAAACTCAAGGTTAGGTGCTCCCAACGTGGTGTAGTTGCTTTGAGTGATGTGGCTCCAACTAACAAACCCGACGTTAGTCACAAAACATAAGCTGTCCAGCATACGCAAACTCGACATATTCAGCGCCCAAAAACCGCACCCCACTAGCGGTAACGAATGCTTGCGCGCCTTCCCAAGGAGCGGGCAGCATTGTAGCGTCTGGGTAACGATTTTGTAGTTCGACAAACGTCTCCCGAATCACCGGCATCCCATCAACTGAGATATTGAAGATGGAATCCTCCACTTGCTGAGCGTTAGGAAAGTTCGTCTCCCTAGCACTGTTGTCGATTCCCGTAGTGGAAATGTCAGCTACCGGCACCGAGAAACGCCACCCCACAAACTCACGGTGACTGTCCGCTCTGGTGTCCACTGCTCTAAAAGAGAGCACTAGTTGCCCCCAAATAATGGCGGACTGATATACCACGGCTCCCGGTTCAGCATCACAACTAAGCCCGGAGTAGCGGTTAGTCGGCTCACCGAGTACCGCCTGTAGTGCGGCCAACACCGTTGTCTCCTCAGTCCCAAACGTCTGATTAAGAACTGCATAACTGGTGAGCGGGATTCGAGAGTCACTATCAAGAGTCGTAGGCAACGGAGTTGTCGGGTTGGTTGCAGACGAAGTGCTGGTGGGAGTAGCGGTGACGTTCACCTTAGCAGAACCCGTCCCCATAGGGAGCGCACCGTCGTCGCCGGAGAAAGCACAACCAGTGGTCAGCAACACCACCAGGAACGAGCTAAACAGTTTATGGCGCAAGAGGAACTCCGTTGCTAAGGAATCTTCACTGGTTTTCGTGCATTATCATATTGCGTTAAACCACGATACCTGCCTGACAAGCAGCAACCCCGCAACTACACGCACACTAGCGCGGAAAAACATGTTAATAAGCACAATTCTTCTCAATCGGCTCTTACAAGTTAAATATAAGATGTCATAAAGCAGTAACCAGCGATAACCTCTACCGGTAACAATCTGAACAGTCTTTCGGATCAGTTGGGTACGTACCGTAAAACTGCAATAAGCGGTAGTCTCTTACACATGCCCGAACCGGTTACTGTAGCCGAGAACTCTCTTACATCTATCGCTGAATACGCACCTGGCGGAGCGTCGTACAAGCGTCTTATGATCGCATTGCCAGCAGCTGGATTGGCTACGTTCGCACCGTTGTACTCCGCACACGGATTGCTGCCGCGTATCGGCGCCACTTTCGGCGTATCAGAAACTACGTCCGCTCTGATCATCAGTTCTGGCACTATCGGTCTCACCATAGGCGCGTTAATGTGGAGCGTGCTCGGCGACCGTTTTGGACGTCCCCGAGTTATGAAAATTGCTATGTGTATCGCAGTAGCGCTTGGTTTTCTGACTATTATCATGCCCACATTCCCACTCATATTAGCTACTCGGGTGTTGCAGGGCATCGCATTAGGAGCGTTGCCGACTCTGGCTATGGCTTACCTATCCGAACAGGTGGAGCGTAAATATACAGTGATTGCGGCGGGTGCTTTCATCTCTGGCAACACCGTTGGAGGGCTTTCGGGTCGTCTCATCGCCGCCCCCATAGGAGCGGAGTGGGGTTGGCGCTGGGGGGTCGGCGCGGTAGTGGTAGTCAGCCTGATAGCCACCATCGTTTTCTGTATCAAGCTGCCAGCGCCGCGCACCGAACTGAAAACTGTCGGCAGCGTATCGGAGATGTTGGCTAATGTGTGCCAACACCTACGCACTCCTGCGCTAGTGGCAATTTATCTGCAAGGTTTTCTACTGTTCGGCGGGTTCATCGGCACCTACAACTATCTGACTTACCGGTTGGAAGACGAGCCGTTCAACATGCCTACGTCGCTAGTCTCGTTGCTGTTCATCGCCTATCTGGCTGGCACCGTATCTGCAAGATTGACGGGTCGCTGGGCGCTCCGTTGGGGGCGTCGGCGCGTCATCAACGCTGGCGCGCTGGTTTATGCCATCGGGCTTATCTTGACTTTGTTCGATAGCATTTTCGTTATTCTGCTCGGATTGGTAACTCTCACCGGTGGTTTCTTCATGTGCCAAGCCATCGCCTCCGGTTGGGCTGGAACGCTTCCCACTAGGGGAACTGCCCAATCAACTAGTCTCTACAATATGGGTTACTATGCCGGTTCCGCCATACTTGGATACCTATGCGGTTTCCCTTACCGCTGGTTCGGTTGGTTCGGAGTGGTGGCAACCGTGCTGCTGTTTATCGCGCTTGCACAAGCACTGATCCTCACCCACAAAACGTTAGACGACCGGCAGTAGTCTCACCGGGCAAAGGAAAAGCACCCCTATCCCCATCCGCTCCAGTAACCTACACAGCGGGGGCATCTGCGCTGGTTGGGATGCTGTCCGTCGCGTGAACAGCGTGTCGCCTACGATAAGCAACGTATTAACTTACGCAACTTCCCTACTTCTTACCCTGATTTTTAACAGCTTCAATCGCCGCCGCAGCGCTCACCGGATCAAGATAGCGACCACCTGGATTCAAGGGACGCATGTCGTCGTCTAGTTCATAAAGAAGCGGGATACCCGTGGGGATGTTCAACTCTGAGATCACAGCGTCGGAAATCTGATCGAGGTGTTTCACTAGCGCGCGCAACGAGTTGCCGTGTGCAGTGATGAGTACCGTCTTACCAGCGCGCAGATCCGCGACGATGTGGTCGTACCAGTACGGCAACATGCGCGCCACCACATCAGCAAGACATTCGGTGGCCGGGCGCGCCTCCGACGGCAGCGCGGCATACTTCGGGTCGCTGAACTGCGAATACTCGCCGGTAGCTTCCATCGCTGGCGGGGGTACGTCATAGCTGCGCCGCCACGTCATGAACTGATCTTCACCGAAGCGTTGCCGAATCTCAGCTTTATTCAACCCCTGCAAACCGCCGTAATGACGTTCGTTGAGCCGCCAAGAGCGCTCCACCGGTATCCAGTGCCGATCACAGCCATCGAGCGCGAGATACGCAGTATGGATAGCGCGCCGCAACACCGAGGTGAACAGCTTGTCTGGCAGTAGGTTTTCACCCCGCAGCAGTTCCGCAGCTCGCTTAGCTTCCGCAATACCCAATTCGCTAAGATCGACATCCACCCAACCGGTGAACAGGTTTTTAGAGTTCCACACACTCTCGCCGTGGCGCAACAGTATCAACTTGAAAGTCATGCGTACCAGCCTATGCCACGCGTTGGGGACAACGGCACGATGTCACCAAAATATCTGTGTTATGGCGTTGTCGCTGCCGTCAATTGTCGAGATAAGCTCCCCGATATTCGATTAACCGCTTGCCCACCGACGCTATATGAATCAGCTTTCATTACTGAGCGAATCTTTGGTTTACCTTATTTAGGTTCGGCTGCTGGAACCCCTACCCTAAACAAGCAACACTTCGCTAGAGTTAAGGTGTGTAGCGCTACAGACATGTGCTTGTAAGCCCTACCCCGCCCGCCCTCCTTTGACTACTGAACAGGAAATTGCCTTGGCTATCTGGAAACTACACAATGATGACACCATCTCCGACGTGGTGGCTCCCGAGGAACGTCTCACCTGGCCGCGCACCATAGGCTTAGGGCTACAGCATGTGGTAGCGATGTTCGGAGCCACCTTCCTAGTGCCAGCACTCACTGGCTTCCCACCATCCACTACACTATTCTTTTCAGCGATCGGCACCATAGCGTTTCTGCTTATCACTGGAAACAGATTGCCCAGCTACCTAGGTAGTTCGTTCGCATTCCTCTCCCCTATCTCAGCTGCCAAGGTGATGGAGAACGGCGGCGGTTACGGGGCGGCGTTGTTTGGTGTGCTTTGCACCGGTGTGTTACTGATGTTGATCGGGTTAGCCGTACATTTTCTAGGTGCCACCTGGCTGAACAAGGCGATGCCGCCAGTGGTCACCGGCGCTATTGTGGCGTTGATCGGGTTGAATCTCGCCGGGTCGGCTTGGAACAATTTCAGCGCTCAAAAGCTGACCGCAGCCGTCACCGTCGTAGTGATTTTGCTAGTGAGTGTGGTATTCCGAGGAATGATCGGACGACTCTCAATTTTGATCGGGGTGTTGGCTGGCTATCTGGCCGCGTACCTGCAAGGTCAACTTGATTTCACCGTGGTACGTGATGCCGCTTGGGTAGGGTTGCCGAAGTTCCAGTCGCCGCAGGTGAACTTCTCGGTGGTGTTGATGTTCGTGCCGGTAGTGTTCGCTCTCATTGCCGAAAACGTCGGCCATGTGAAGTCAGTTGCACTGATGACGGGTCGTAACTACGACAAAATGATGGGACGCGCCCTGTTAGCTGATGGAGTGGCCACTGCGCTAGCTGGCGTTGGTGGCGGTTCCGGAACCACCACTTATGCTGAAAATATTGGTGTAATGGCGGCAACCAAGGTGTATTCCACCGCAGTTTATTGGGTAGCTGGTTTTGTCGCCTTGGCACTCTCACTTATCCCGAAGTTCGGAGCGGCTATCAACACCATCCCCGCAGGTGTGTTGGGGGGCGCAGGCACTGTGCTGTACGGCATGATCGGCATGTTAGGGGCGCGCATCTGGGTGGAGAACCGGGTGGATTTTGGAAAATCGGTGAATCTGATGACGGCATCCGTAGCGCTCATCGCTGGTATCGCTAACTTCACTTTCTACCCCACTGAGAATATCGAACTGGGAGGCATCGCAGTCGGCAGCTTTGGCGCGATCATCATCTTCCATGTGATGAACGCACTAGCAAAGTGGCGTGGTACTGGAGCCGTTGTGACTGCCGTGCCCGAAGAAGACTCGACGAACCCGACGCAAGCATAGAATCAGCGCAACGGGAACAGGGCAAACCTATGCGCGTTGTGCTTGGGAGCTGACAGACCAGTCGGTGCGAGCATAGAATCGCTCCATGAATGAACGTCCTGTTGCTGTGGTCACTGGAGCTTCGAGCGGTATTGGTGCCGCCAGCGCTCGCGCTTTAGCAGCCGCCGGTTACTATGTGGTGTGCGCGGCGCGCCGTATCGATAAATTAAAGCCGCTGGCCGCTGAGATTGCCGGTTTGGCGCTCGCCACCGACGTAACTTCCGACGAATCGGTCGCGGCATTAGCCGAAGCCGCTGGGGCAAAAGTGGCGGTGCTGTTCAATAATGCCGGTGGCGCACTCGGGCAAGATATGTTGGCCGATTCCGACATCACCGACTGGCAACGCATGTTTGATTTGAATGTGGTGGCCACTGCCAGAGTTACCAAAGCGCTGCTGCCCGCCATCAAAGCTGCACAAGGCACTATCATCTTCACCACATCCACCGCTGCCGAAGCCCCTTACGAAGGTGGCGCGGCATACTGTGGTGCGAAAGCCGCCGAACGTTCATTGGCTGGGGCGCTGCGCTTAGAGTTGAACGGAACTCCAGTTCGAGTATGCGAAATAGCGCCTGGCATGGTACACACCGCCGAGTTTTCACTCACTAGATTTCACGGCGACCAAATAAAAGCCGATGCGGTATATACAAACGTTGACCACCCTTTGCTAGCAGAAGACATCGCAGAGTGTGTGCGATGGGTTGTTACGCAACCAAAACATGTGGTGATTGAACGGATGGTGGTACGCCCAGTGGCACAAGCCGCTAATCAAAAGGTATTTCGTGGCAGACTCTGGGAATGAGGTTGCCCACAGTTACCCTAAAGAACATCACTTCCTCCAAACTATCTATCCCGTAATTACACACATCAATTTCGAACATTATGGCCATCCAACAGTACAAGGACGCTAACCCCAGGACTCTGCGCGGTAAACTCTGGGGGTGAGTTCACTGACAACTGCTGTTGATGCCGCAGCCGTAGCTACTGGTCAGCTAATTTGTCCGGTGGCTGCGCGGGCTATTGTCGTCCTAATTCCAGCGCTCCGACCACCGGATGCGCTGTCCGATTTAGTAAGCGAACTAGTGAAACGCAACATGTCGGTGGTGGTCATCGATGATGGTTCGCCCTCCGATTCGCAAGCTATCTTCGATACGGTACGAAAAATGGCTACCGTGCTACGTCATGATGTGAACCGTGGCAAAGGTGTGGCGCTGCGCACTGGTCTCACTTGGGTGCGTGAACATTGCCCTAACGACGTGGTGATCGTCACTGCAGACGCTGACGGGCAACACTTGCCAGATGATGTGACGAAAGTGGGGCTGGCCGTTGGTGATTTCGACACATTGGTGCTCGGTGCCCGACAAGACGATGCGAACACTCCCCTGCGTAGCCGCGCCGGACATGCGCTATCTCGAATGCTGTTTCGCATAGCGATCGGGCAACGTCTCACCGATACCCAAACCGGACTCCGCGCGTTCCGCGCGTCTCTTATACCGTGGTTGCTTCAAATCCCGGGAGACCGTTACGAATATGAGATGAACATGCTAGTCATCGCAGGACAAGATAAGGTAGCTCTCACCGAAGTTCCGATTAAAACCGTATACATCGGCAAAAATGAAACTTCACACTACCGAGCTTTCGCCGACTCACTTCGTATCGCGCGGGGAATGTTGCTGTTCGCAGGAGCTTCTGTGATTTCTTTCCTCGTTGACTACGCTTTATATACCGTGTTGGTCATACTTGGCAACACGATTGGAGTTCTTTACGGTGTCACTATCGCTAATGTGCTGGCTCGTATCGGCTCGGCAACCCTAAATTATAATTTGAATAAACGTTACGTATTCCGAGACGCTCGCCCAGCTAAACACAGCGCACTGCGATATGCGCTGCTGGCTACTGGCATATTACTAGGTAACACTTTGCTGCTGACGTGGCTAACTAGGATCGGCGGTAACGCCTATCTTGCTAAAATCGCTGTTGAAGTGCTGTTTTTTATCGTAAGTTACACCTTGCAACGCGCGATAGTGTTCAACCGTTCAAAAAAACCGGGGGGTTCGTGAGTAGCACCGAGAATAACACTCGATCTGTGTCCGCTACCGCGTCGCAGAACTACTGCGGTGAAAACAACTCGAAATCAACCGAAAGAAACGTTCAACTTGCAACCACCGCGTCAGCCGATACAGCTTGGATGACTCATCGCAGTGCAGCTAAGCGCGCACCTCGCAGATTCTTTTGGATATTTGCCATAGTGATCACTACTTTCACTGTATTTGTGCTGCTGGAAGCATTTGTCATCCCGCGCGCCGGAGACGGCCCTATAGCAGTTCCAGCGTTCACACCATCGTCCCCTTCATCTACAAATACTCTGACGACAACCACACCGTCTCTCACAGCTCAGCCGTGGCCACCACCGCCGCCGTTGGGGTTGCAGCGCACCTCTGCAGTTAAAAGTTACGTAACTTCCGATAAAAAGATCGCCGTAGCGACGTATCACATCTTCGATAGCGACGTTTATGTAGCGAATATCAAGCTCAGCAGTGCAGAGCAACTTATGAGTGCATTCGCCAGCGACACTTACGGACGTAATATCACCCAGAAACCTTCGACAATAGCTACAAACGTTAATGCGGTTATCGCTGTTAACGGTGATTTCTATGGGGCGCGAAGCAGTGGGTACGTGATTCGCAATGGTGAACTCTATCGGGATCGTTTGACGGAACCGACACAGCAAGACCTGGTTATCTGGCGGGATGGCAGCAGCAGTATTATCCGAGAAGGTGATGTCAGCGGCGTTGAACTGATGGCTAAAGGGGCGCTACATTCCTGGTCATTTGGACCGGCGCTCATTGCAGATGGCCAGATAGTGATACCAAGTAACGACCAGTTGCCCTATCATGCAGCTATAGCTAACCCTCGCACTGCGATAGCCGAAATAGCACCGCTACACTACTTGCTGGTGGTGGTTGATGGTCGCACTGCTACCTCTACGGGACTCACCTTGACTCAACTCGCTGCCGTGCTCGCAAAGTTCGAGGTGAACAACGCCTATAACCTGGACGGCGGCGGCACCACCACCATGCTGTGGAATGGTAACGTCATCAATAATCCGGTAGGCGATGGTGCTACCGGTACAGTGCAAGAGCGGTGGACAAGTGACATCATCTACTCCTAAATCTGCTAATCGCGCTGAATCGTCACTGCCGGAAAGAAACCTCTCCTTTGCTAACTGCGCAGCAACCCCCAACCACCTCTATAGCGCACCCGCCATTTTGTCCGGCAATACTCTAACCGGCGATACTTTGCCAATCGGAGGGCACTCTCTCAACCAGCAACCCCCCGGCGATGTTCCCCCAATCGGCGACTGGGCAAACTTAACCGACTCACTGCCGCCTACCCAACAGCTTTACGTCTCGGCGGTAACGCCAACCACAACGCTTAACTTTGGGAAACTCGCCCTACTATGGACGGGGATTGCGATGCTGGTGGGTAGCTGTGCGGCCATTTATCATCAGTTTGCGCATGGCGTAGTTTCGCTGTGGATGGTGTCGGCGTTTGCTTGGCCGCTGTTGGGCGCCGCACTGCCGTACGCAATGCTCGCGCTACGACAACATAGCTTGCTAACAAAGCACATTATCGCAAGCCAAATACCCGCAGCACCCCAGCCACATACCCAGCCCATCGCCGCTAACAGTGCCGTTCGCAGTTACTCTTGGGCGCGAGTGCTCCATGCTTGCGCAGTGACAACATTCACTTTAGGGGCATTTATGACCGGAATATTTCAAATATTTGGTTCCCCCAGCGACTACACAATTTATTACTGGATTGCCGGCGCGGTGCTGCTGCTCGCCGCTGGAATCACCGTCTTAAAGTTTCCCTTACGAAACAGTAACGGCGCTCCCAGCTAACGCAGAGAAACGCCTTAAAGAGGCACTGGTTTTCTCGATGTACGTCATTGAGACGACGCGCGATGAGATTCTTCTAATACATCTGGCGGACGAATTGAACACCCATTACCCCCGAGTTCGCCCGAGTTCGCCGCCTTTGGGTGGTTTTGGGGGTTGGATACGGGTTTGGTTAGGTATTTTGCTGTTGTTTTGGTGTGTTTTTCTGCACTAAAGTGGAGTAATCGTTTTCGGAGTAGTGACGTTCATTGCGTACTTTACTT
>JAIRZI010000070.1 GCA_031267295.1 Propionibacteriaceae bacterium
GTTGGTGTTGATGAAGTGAAAGTGTTTGATGTGGGTTTGGTTACTCCGGTTGATTCTGTTGTGGTTACCCCGGAAGCGTTTAATGAGTTTATTTCTGTTTCTACTGATGGTTTGGTGACTTTTACTTCTAAAGGGTTATTGCCGGATACGTATATGTTTACGCTTATCTGGACTGACGAGTTAGGCCAATCTACTGTTTCTGAGTTCGCTATAGAAGTGGTAGCTGATTCTGATGCTCCTTTAGGTAATGTTTCTTCCGGCGGTAAACTAATACGACCAATCCCATCCACCGCCTTATTGGGGTTCCTACTATTAGGGATCAGTTGCATACTAGGAACCGGCTACCAACACACCCACAAAACCAACAACCATCCACATACTCGTCGATGTGCACAGCGCCGTAGCTGGGTGAGAATAGCGTCGCAGTATTTTTATTGGATACCATTTCCGTTATCAGACATAGAAACGGCCAATAAAACGAGTGGCGCTATCGTTTTGAACACGGCGAAGCAGATAGCGAATAGAGGTTGTGATAAGCTTAGGGGTCTGTTCATTAGGGGGCAACCGTGGGTTTTACCGTAGGCGAGACAGTCGTCTATCCGAACCATGGTGCCGCAGTTATTGAGGAGCTAGAAACTCGCACCATCAAAGGTGAGGAAAAGCTCTATCTAGTGCTGCGAATCCTTGGGCAGGCTGATCTTATCGTGCGAGTACCTGCTGACAACCTCGACCTTGTCGGGGTGCGGGAGGTAGTTGATGCCGATGGTCTGGAGCGAGTGTTCAGCGTGCTTCGGATGCAAGAGATAGAAGAACCAGCGAACTGGTCACGGCGTTGGAAAGCTAACGTCGAGAAGCTGCACTCTGGCAACGTGCTGAAAGTTGCTGAAGTGGTGCGCGACCTTTGGCGACGAGAGCGCGGTCGCGGGCTTTCCGCTGGCGAGAAGCGACTGTTGGCCAAGGCGCGCGAGATTCTAGTTTCCGAGTTGGCGCTTGCCGAAAATATTGACGGGGAAATCGCAGAGGTCCGTCTCGATGAAGTGCTCGGAGTTGGGCAAGAGGCGTGAGCTTGCTAGATGGCAGCCGATTTCACCAAAGGAAACAGCCAGGTGGCCGCTATCGTAGTTGCGGCTGGTTCTGGAGTGCGGTTACGAGCTGGAATACCAAAGGCGTTAGTGCGCGTTGGTGGTAAATCGCTGGTTTTGTGGGCAGTACAAGCGTTAGCTTTCGGCGGAGTTACTGAAGTGGTGGTAGTCGCCCCCACTGGGCAGTTAACCGACTTTGAGGAAGCACTTTCGTTTGCTCCGGTGCCTTGTCTGGTGGTAGCGGGCGGAGCTACTCGCGGACAATCAGTGGCTAATGGGCTGCAAGCTTTGAATGCATCGTCCACTACAGCAGACGTAGTGCTGGTGCATGATGCCGCTCGTCCGTTGGTACCGGGGGAAGTGGTTGCCCGAGTTATCGCCGCTGTGCAAGACGGCGCAACGGTAGTGGTGCCAGTGGTGCCGATCTCCGATACTGTACGACAGCTCACCACCGCTGGCTCGGCGGTGATTGAGCGTTCTAGCTTACGCGCGGTGCAAACCCCGCAGGGTTTTCGCCGTGATGTGCTCACCCAGACATATACGCAAACAGATATTGCGGCTACCGATGACGCGACGCTTGCTGAACGCTTAGGGCATGTGGTGAAACTAGTTGAAGGCAGCCCGTCAGCAATGAAGGTAACCAACCCACATGATCTGATGATGGTGTCGGCCATGCTGGAGGTGTGATGCATTGTTTTGGCAGCGAAGTACGTCAACAGTTTGAGATTTGTTGTGCTGCGAATACTGCGGTTAATGCTGTCGATATTGGTTGTGACGTTTTTGGTACCGCTACAGATGTGGTGTTTGGAGGTTTGTTGTGATGTCTGTTGCTACTGGTATCGGTTTTGATGTTCATCAATTAACGCCGGGTCGTCCTATGTGGTTAGCCGGGTTGAGTTGGCCGGATGAGCCTACTGGTTTAGTGGGGCACTCCGATGGTGACGTGGTTTCCCATGCGCTTTGTGATGCGTTATTGTCAGCGGCCGGGATGGGCGATCTCGGTACAGTGTTCGGCACCACTAATGCCGAATGGGCTGGGGCAAGCGGAGTTGTACTACTTGCCGAGGTATCAGCTCGAATACGCGCCGCCGGTTACAGTGTGAATAACGCTGCCGTGCAGATGGTCGGTGACAGTCCAAAATTAGCGGCGCGACGCACTGAAGCTGAGCGAGTGCTTTCACAAGCAGTTGGTGCGCCGGTATCGGTGGCGGCAACCACCACAGACGGCCTAGGCTTCATCGGTACTGGTGAAGGCATTGCCGCCATAGCTACTGCGCTCGTGGTGCGCGGTGCTGATTCGGAAGACGCTGATTAGTGTTTGCTATGAACGGCGGACATCTTGTACGCAAAGCGACGTAACTGAGCACTGAGCGACTCCGATAAGTGACATTATTTCGTGTCAGCAGCTGCGGCAATGAAAGTGTTGCAGTGTCCGAGGTTTTCCTGATTAAAACCTTGCGCTAGCCAGTTGACTCGGTTTTGCCCATGACCATGATTGCCGTCATAGTTAGGCTCACCAGTGAGCACATCGTCACCGATGGAGTAGAACATAAGCGCTATAGCATCAGAATCAGCTTCGGTGAGGCCAACCGAATGGGAAACTGATTTTAGAAACTCTCCGGCAAAACAGTCAGCTTGCAACTCCAACCAACGCGAATATTGATTCTCCATGAGCTTGTCGTTTTGTGAATTGTAGTGGTTAATCCAGGCGTTAGCCGACGACAGAATACCAGTGCGATTTTGTACTGCGTGCCCAAATTCATGGCTGATGATAGATTCCACCACCATGTTAGCTTCAAGGGTACCTGCCGGTAACATAGTTGGTAATTTTGCGGAGTAGTAAATCTGCTCATTTGCCGAGCAGAACGCCGCATTTTCGACGGGCAGTTCGCCGCACGGCGAATCGATCTCGGCGCTGTAAATGTTGATAATCGGACGCACCGCGTAGAATCCAGCTTTTTGTAGTGTCGGATCCCAAGCGCGCATCAAGCAGGCGGTGAGTTCGTCAAAATGAGTTTTTAACTCCACTGCGTCAGCTGACATGACACTCATTTGGGAAAGTTCACAACGCACTGGAATTGGCATAGTGATGTTGTGATACAGCGAATTGTCTGTTAATAGTTGGGTGGCTTCCGCCCAAGTGGTTGGCTCGGGACGTCCCAGACCTGCATTCATGCCGGGGGAGGTCAACGTATAATCGTCATTGACGTAGCCACTGTTATCAGTAATAGTTGCGGTAGTTGGAGTGGATATTGTGGAGCGCGAGGGAAACGTTATATTTGTGGTGGGATTTACTGATGGGGTTAGGGGTTTTTCGTCGGTTAACATCCCAATGATCGCTAGCAATGCCAATACGCTAAGCACACTTCCAATGATTGCGCTCAGAATCTTTCCAATATCCGACGGCGGCTTCCGAGGTGGCTGTCCCGACGTACCCCATCCAGTTTGCTGAGCTACCGGCCACTGGGGTACTTGCTGCGGATAGGGGGTTATCCGGTTCGGGTGAGTAGGCTGCGTCATGGCATCAGACTACCGTGAAAGGGGATTTATGCCGCTAGGTATGGGTAGCTGCGCGCTGCCCATTGACTACATTTTCAAGGTACTCTGGGAAGTAACACCGCCTACAAATTACGGTTTTGGTATTTGGAAGAGGATTTAATGATGGAACTTGGCAAGCGGGTGGCGCTGGTTTTTCATACTCTCATGGTGGCTATATTGCTTGCAGTTATTGAGCCGCTATCCGTCGCTTACGCCGACGGCGAGGTTGCCGAACATTACGATGCGATGTTGGTTGTCGAACCCGACGGCACCATCCACGTCACCGAAACTATCACGTTCACCACTGTGCCTGCTGAGTTGGTGCAGCAGTTAGCGCTCTCACAGGAAATCTTAGGTAGCAGAGAGTATCGTTTCACCCTCACAAACATTACGGTCACTGGCGGCGAAGCTGACGTAGTGTTCGACGCGGATCGCGCCACCATCACTATTGCACCGCGTGAGGTATCCGTCGTTATCAAGTATGACGTGGCTGGTGCCGCTTTTACGATGGGACGAGGTTCGGGCGGTGTGCAACTCACCGAGGTGAGTTGGTCAGCGTTGCAAGGGCTTTCCGTTGCGGCGTTAAATGTTACCGGCAGCATAGTTCCGGGCGGCGACTTATCAGCGCAAACTAACTTTCAATTTCGCTCCCTTGATTGTGTATCCGGCACAGTGGAAGCGCAGACTCGTTGCGACATGTTCGGCGGCGGCACCCATGACCATCCGTACCCTTACTTCTCGGACGGTTCCCGCGCCGCTGGCGAGGTGGTCATTTTTGGAATCATGGTAGATAACAAAGTGATTGCCGCCAACGAAAACATTGTGCAACTTTGGACATTGGGGCGTGCGTTTTCTGCAAACCCAGTGCAGTTGCTAGCCGCGCTGGCTACTTTGCTTATTGGTGGGGTGCTGGTGTTCGCACTGTTGAAAACCAAAGATAATGGTGTAAACAGCGTCAAGCAACCAATGATTGTTGCCTCATTCTTGCCTACCGGCGTTGGCGCAGTGGAGTTTCAAGTAGCTAGCGATGTACGTCCCGGTCATGTGGGCACTGTGGCCGATGAGCGAGTGGACCCGATCGACATCACCGCCACCGTGCTTGATCTTGCGGTGCGTGGACAGCTACGCATCGTGGAAGTACCCGGCAAAGCAACTCCAGATTGGACGTTTGAACGGCTTGCAAGCACCGGCGAACTGGCTCCATTTGAACGCACTCTGCTGGATGCCATCGCTCCATTGGGAGCGCCAGCAGTAACTGTGTCTACTATCTCTGGCGCTCTCGTTCCTATTATCGGCGAAGTGCAGAGCCAGCTTTATGATGATGTGGTTGCTCGGGGTTGGTTCTCCGCCCGCCCTGACTCCACTCGTAATCGCTGGGCGATGGCTGGTTTGGCAGTTATGGTGTTGGCGTTTGGTGTGCTAGCAACACTAGTGATGTTTACCAAGTTTGGCTTGGTTGGTATTGCGCTGTTGGCTGCTGCTGCTGGGTTCGTTGTCGTATCATATGACATGCCGCGACGCACCCCGGCAGGTTCGGCGCTGCTTGCCGGGTTACAGGTGTTGGCAACCACTTTACGAGTACAGCCGCTTGATCAGATCGAAAAGACGAAAGTATATGCCGAAATCTCCGAAGTGTTACCCTACGCGGTAGTGCTTGGCTCCTGTGAGCGTTGGACAAGCGCATTAGCTGCCGTTGACGGCAACGCCGCAGAGTTGGGGCTTGATAGTTTGCCATGGTACCGCGCCGGTGACGGTTGGTCGTTAAATGATTTTCCGGCATCTTTCGATGCTTTTATCACCGCTATGCAAGGACGGCTCTTTGGTAGAGGTTAGCGAAAACCGGTTACTCGCGCACGTTCGGCTAAATACCGGACGGAGCGGCATTTCCCTGATCGCACTACTGTCTTCCCCCGCAGCACAGCAGTTGAGCAGTATTTTCTTGCTAAGCGAGTCGCATTAGACGCTGAAAGGGTGTGCGGCAAGTATCTTAGCGACGAACTCCCGTCCGTTGGGAGCCAGATAGCTGACAACATCACCGATGCCATGTCCGAGCACTGCCGCCCCTAGAGGAGACTGCGGGCTGTACACCGCGAGGTCGTCAGCGATGACACCAACAGAGAGCATTTCGCGAGAACCTAGTAAAAACTCGGTAGCTGCGGCGTTGTTAATAGTTATAGTGACCACAAATCCGGGTTGGATACCGTCGCTCGCATCGCCGGGGTTGCCCACTTGGGCATCGCGCAACATCGCTTCAAGTTGGACGATGCGCGCCTCCATCTGACCTTGTTCTTCGCGGGCGGCGTGATAACCGCCGTTCTCGGAAAGGTCTCCTTCGGCGCGCGCTGCCGCGATCCGAGCGGAGACGCTACGGCGGCCTTGCGTTTTAAGGTGTTCCAACTCGGCGCTCAGCAAGTCGAAAGCTTCTTGTGGCAACCAGATTTCGGGCATTGACCAAGAATACTCCACGGCAGTTCCCGCTTTCGAGTGCCCGCGCTTACTTTCGTTGCGCGTTATCGGCCAGACAGTACATCCGTAAGTAACTTTTTCGCCTCAGAAACCGTACCCCAATCAGGAAGCATCACATACACTTCGCGCGCGCCTAATGAATACGACGGGCGGTAAGCGTCACTGCCAGTAACGGAGTACTCGGTGATACTCCAATCGGTGCCCAAGTCGAGTTGTCGCCGAGCTAGTGAGGTGATGCGCTCCGACGGCATAGTGGTTTGCATGTTGGGGGCTAAGGCGTTCAAAACCGCATTGTAGTTAAGCAAGATGGATGGGCGGCTGAGTTTTTCGATGAGAGCTTCTATCACCGCTTGTTGATTCTTGCCGCGTTGCCGGTCACCATCTTCAAAAGCTTTCCGTTCGCGCGAAAAGCAGAGCGCCTGACTGCCATCCATATGGGTGAGACCCGTATGGAAGTCGTAACCGTCCCAGTCATATGCGCCCGCGTAACAACGGAACGCTAACGCTACGTTTACGTCGATGCCACCGACCGCATTGACAATATCAACCACTGAAGCAAAATTGATGCGTATCCAGTAATCGATCTCCACATCGTAAAGGTCTTCTATAGTGCCGACGCTCATATCAATGCCGTATACGCCAGAGTGGGTGAGTTTATCCGGGTAACCGGAGGTGTCATGTAGTTGTACGTAGTAATCGCGCGGGGTGTTAATGAGGGCGATATGACCAGTAGTTGGGTTGACGGCGAACAGCATGTTGGAATCGGAGCGCCCTACTTCGTCTAAACCTTCCATAGTGTCGATACCAGAAATGTAGATGACAAATGGGGTGGCTGGATCGCTACTGTCTGGGGTTGGAGGATCGGGGGTGATCTTCATTTCAAAGGTTTTTATCACTTCAATGCTTGCGAAGAACTCGGGGTTATATTCCGCCCACAGGCGGTAAATGGAGCGATCTATGCAGGCACCTTGGATGGTGTTGTTCGACATAGCAACAGTGACATCGGAAGCTGCGTTCAGGTTGACAACGTTGGCGGTGACTAAATTGTTAAGGATTTTAGTTGCTTTTTTGTAGTTCGGGTCGCTCAGCAAGATGCCGATGTTAGCGTTTGTCAACTGCTCAAGGGAAGTATGCGGCGTGCGGGGTTGCTCATGGGGAGACGTAGTGCTACTGGCGCTTGTGGTTTCGGTAGGGTGCGTGCTTGCCGTAGTGGGTTGCTTGGTAGTAGGCGTGGTAGTGCTTGTTGTGGTGCCCGGTGTGCTGGTTTGTCCGCTGGGTTGCCCGATAGCGTCCGGGTTAGTCATGTTGGGTGGTAGTGGGGCAATTATCAAATATGTAATGGTGACATCTTTAATACCGTTAGCTATACCATCAGTGAAATGCTTGACGTTTGCAAACACATTGGCGGTGAACAAACTACCAGCGGTGATGATGACAGCCGCTGTCATCATAAGACCATATCCCAGACGATGGCGTTTTGGACGAACGATAGCGAGACCAATGCTGAGCGCCAAGACTATAACTCCTATTCCCACTACCGCAGGCCATAATATTCGGCTCGGGATTATTTGGGATGAGTGCGCAGCTAACATTAACCGCACTGTGCCGATGATAGCGGCGAGTGCCAGCAGTAATCCCAACACTTTACTGACGGTAACTTTGGTATTTACGTTGCGTTGTGAAGTGGTTGGCGCGGCTGATTCACTACCGGAATCAGCCGCAATGCTTGATTGCGGTGTTTCGGTTGTTTCGTTCGTAGTGGGGTGTGATGTTGCATTGTTTTCTAGTTCTGTAGTGGGGTGTTGTTTGGTACTGCTTTTTAGTTCTGAGGTGGTTGTTTCGGTTGGGGTGGGAACAGATTCGTTTGGTGTTGATTCTGGTTCTGTGTTCGTGGTGTGGTGTGGTGTTGCGTCGTGTTCTGGTTCTGGGGTGGTTATGGTTTCGTTGGTTGTTGGGGTGGTTGTTTCGGTTGGGGTGGGAACAGATTCGTTTGGGGTTGTTTCTGGGTTGTCGTCGTTGTTTGGTTCTGTGGCGAGGTGGCGCGGTGGTCGTGCGTCTGGTGTTGGCGCTAACGGCGCTGCCGTATTCTCGTCTGCAACGGAGTCGAAGCTATGTTTTGATGTCATTCATTTGCCTTTGTAAACTACTTCAGTGCGGGAACGCTTGATAGTTTTATCTAATAACTACTCTCGCTAAGTATAGCCAGGTAAGGCATCACAAGGCTTAGAGCCTAGCTTCACAGGATAACAACATCAATGCGTTGAAAGTCTTTCACTTCGGTGTATCCGGTGGAAGCTAGGGTACGGCGCAGTGCGCCCACTAGATTCATAGTGCCGTCGGGGATAGTAGACGGCCCCAATATGATCTGCTCCAGAGCGCCCACAATGTCGAACTGTACGCGCTCACCGCGCGGCAGGGACTCGTGCCACGCTTCGGCACCCCAGTGATAGCCCTTGCCGGGAGCTTCTATCGCCCGTGCTAGCGGTGAGCCGATCATGGCCGCGTCAGCTCCGCAAGCGAGCGCTTTAGCGATGTCGCCCGAGGTGCCCATAGCCGAGTCGGCGATGATATGTACGTAACGTCCGCCGGATTCATCAAGGTAATCTCGGCGCGCTTCGGCGGCGTCTGAGATGGCGGTGGCTATCGGAACTTGAATACCTAACACTTTACGAGTAGTGGTGGCGGCGGCTCCGCCGAACCCGACCAACACTCCGGCGGCACCGGTGCGCATCAGATGCAATGCTGTCTGGTATGAGGCACAACCTCCGACAATCACTGGCACGTCAAGGTCATAAATAAAACGTTTCAAGTTGAGCGGTTCCTGAGTGTCGGAGACATGCTCAGCTGAAACTGCCGTGCCGCGAATCACAAAGAAATCGGGGTTGGTGTCCACTAACACTTTGGAGAACTGCCGGGCATTCTGCGGGCTGAGCGATCCGGCGACCGGCACTCCAGCGTCACGAATCTGTTGCATTCGGGCGGTGATCAACTCGGGTTGTACCGGTGCGGCATATAGAGTTTGCATCATTTTGGTGGCTTCATGTTGGTCGGTGATGGTTGCCAACTCCGCAAACACTGGTTGCGGATTTTCATAGCGAGTCCACAAACCTTCTAAGTTCAACACGCCTAAGCCGCCCAGCCGCCCAAACTCAATGGCGGTCTCGGGACTCATCACAGAATCCATCGGTGCGGCCAACAACGGAAAATCGAAACTCATGGCATCGATGCGCCATGACAGATTCACTTGGTCAATGCCACGAGTGCGGCGCGACGGCACCAGCACGAGATCGTCCAACGAATATGCGCGTTCCGCGCGCTTTGATCTGCCAATATCGAACACATTTGGCTCCTTACTACCCAACACCAGCTTAGATGTTTTGTTTTCCAGTGCCGAACACCGGGTCATGTTCAGCGTGCGACAATCAGAATCACTCGTGAGCGGAGTAGTTGGGGGCTTCTATCGTCATCATAATGTCGTGGGGATGAGATTCGCGTAGCCCGGCGGCGGTGATGCGAATGAAACGCCCGTTGACGTGCAGTTCGTCGATGGTACGTGCCCCAGAGTAGAACATCGATTGCCTAAGACCGCCGATGAGTTGGTATACCACCTGCGACAGTGGCCCGCGATGCGGCACTTGACCTTCAACACCTTCGGGGATCAATTTTTCGTTGGAACTGATGTCGCCTTGAAAGTAGCGGTCTTTTGAATACGATATACGTTTACCCCGGCTAGCCATAGCTCCCAACGACCCCATGCCGCGATACGTCTTAAACTGTTTACCGTTGATGAACACCAATTCGCCGGGGCTTTCGTCGCATCCGGCTAACAGTGAACCCAGCATTACGGTGTCAGCTCCGGCCACTAGCGCTTTAGCAATATCGCCGGAGTACTGCAAACCGCCGTCGCCTACCACCGGCACGGCAAACTGTTTAGCGGCGCGAGCGGATTCATAAATAGCGGTAATTTGAGGTACTCCAACCCCAGCCACCACGCGCGTGGTGCAGATAGAACCCGGCCCGATCCCCACTTTGATAGCATCCGCACCCACTTCGCAGAGCGCCTTGGCAGCCGCATAGGTGGCCACATTCCCGGCCATAATGTCCACCCCGCTAGCCAATGGTTCAGATTTCAAACGTTTTATGATTTCCAATTCGGCGGTGGAGTGCCCATGCGCCGTATCCACTACGATCAGGTCGACACCTTCTTCTACCAGCGCCATAGCGCGCTCCCACCCATCGCCCAAAGCTCCGATGGCAGCCGCGACCCGTAATCTCCCCTGTTCATCTTTGCTAGCCAGCGGGTATTTGTCGCTTTTCACGAAATCTTTCAAAGTAATTAACCCCTCAAGATGACCAGCATCGTCAATGAGTGGCAACTTTTCAATCTTATACTTGGCGAGCAGGGCGAGAGCGTCTTCGTTAGAGATGCCAGGACGACCAGTTACCAGCGGCATCTGCGTCATCACCTCGCCAACCGGGCGGTTAGGGTCACTCTCGAAACGCATGTCGCGGTTGGTGACGATGCCCAGCAGTAGCCCGGTAGCGTCCACTACGGGGATACCCGAAATACGATAGGTGGCACACAAATTGTCGGCCTCGCGTAAAGTTTTATCCGGAGTTATGGTGATAGGTTCGTCCACCATACCGGCTTCGGAACGCTTCACTTGGTCGATCATGCGCGCTTGTTCGGCGATAGGCAGATTGCGATGTACCACTCCGATACCACCTTCACGAGCCATAGCGATAGCCATTCGAGCTTCGGTAACGGTGTCCATCGCAGCGCTCAGCAGCGGCATTTTTACTTGGATGCGCTTGCTTAAACGCGCGCTGGTGTCCACCTCAGACGGGATTACGTCAGAGTGCTGTGGCTGTAACAGCACGTCGTCGAAAGTGAGACCGGTGGTGAGCATCTCTAATGCGTTAGTGGGAGTGGGTTCAACTGTCAAGACTTCGCCTTTCGATATTTTCCATTGTAGGGTGCAAACGGCTTGCGTTGTGTACCAGGAAGTTCGTAAACACCAGTAATGGCTGCTACCAGTAACGACCACTTACTAGTAGTAGATAATAGTAGTGACAACCTAATATTCATTGTCACTCAAGCTTTCGTCGTTATCGGGAGGTGACAGGATTTGAACCGGAGACCGGCGTTACTTCGCCGGCTAAGAAGCTGTATCATCCAGCAGACGAACTACCAATCCAGTGCGCAGTTTAGGGGTGAAAAAGGTGGATTTCGGGGGCATCAGTAATCTTTCGGTGGCGGTGCGCATGATCTCAGTAAGTGAAGTGGGACGGACGAGCACGGCGGCGGTATGTGCTGGTAGCACTGCGCATAGTTCAGCTAATCCATGCTGGTAGCTCACTTCGGGTTGTATGGTGGCGAGTGCGTGTTCTAACCAAGCTCCGTCTAAGGCACGTACGCCGAGAAACGCGGCTGTTTTGGGAATAAGCCATTCGGACGAGCCGTCTGAGTGCAGTAGCACTAAGCGTCCGAACTGCACCATTTCAGCTAGCAGTGCGGGTGTTGGCGCTGGAGCGGGGGAGAGATCGAAATAGTTTGCCAGTGCTGCGCGTAGTTCAGTCAAACTCACAGCATCATAGAGCCGATGAATTGCGGCGATGCTAAGTTGCTCAGCTATCAGCTCGTTAACGAAAGCGAGAGTGAGTTCGGCAGCGGTGGTGCAGTTTCCGGTGGCTGCGCGTACCTCGTCACGATACTGTCGAGCTACTGCATAGCGGTGATGTCCGTCTGCGATTAGCACGTCGTGCGCGGCGATACAGGCGGAGATTGCGGCGCAACGGGTGGGTTCACTCACCCGCTCGACGATATGTGCTACGCCGTCTACGACGAGCGTTCCGACCGGTTCGCCCGGAGCGGCAAGTAGTGCAGTCAACCCGGTTGCCATTGATAGCCCCCATACCGGACTCATGTTTGCGCCAGTGGCGCGGGTGAGGTCGAGTCGGTCGGTGGATGCTTTTGGGGTGGTGCGTTCATGCGGTAACACGCCGCCAGCTCCAGCATCCGTTACTTCAAGCGCTCCCAACACTCCGGCGATGTCGCGCGGTTGCCCGGTGGCATCGTTGAAGCGCATTCGGTAGATGGTGAAACTCGCGTCATCGTCCAGCAGGTATGTGCCGTCAGCTATCCCATCGCGCAGTCGAGACGCTGCGATGGTGTAGCGGTTGTCGCCGTCTAGCTCGTTTGGTACGTCTATCCATACGATGTTGTGTGGGTCGCGGGCGCGCAGTTCTTCCGTCTCAACTGGGGAGAGCACGTCATAAGGCGCAGCGATCACAGCGCTTAGATCGCTGCCGGGGGCATATCGCAGTGCCCGAAAAGATTCAAAACGAGGCATGAGTTCTAGTTTATGTGGCTATGCTAAGGATAGCTGGATGTGTTATCTGGCTATTTGGGAAACTTCGGTTGGCTGTGCAGCGTCGCACACAACGATGGATCGGCTCGTATACCGCTCGTTGTTCCGTCGCACGCTACAACGTTGAACAACGTTTTCCATAGGGTTACGCTGCGAACCAACTCGCTTGGTTGGGTGTGCCCTACTCCGCTATGGATCGTCGGGCACGTACCTGCCCGTGGAAGGAGAGTGACTCATGGCCAGCGTGTCATTCAAAGGCGCTTCACGCATATATCCCGGTAGTTCAAATCCAGCGGTTGACTCCCTTGACTTAGAGATAGGTGACGGTGAGTTGATGGTATTAGTCGGCCCGTCCGGTTGTGGTAAATCCACATCACTGCGGATGCTTGCCGGGCTGGAGGAGGTGGATAAAGGACGTGTTTTCATCGGTGAGCGCGATGTCACTGATCTGCCACCAAAAGATCGCGACATCGCTATGGTGTTCCAAAACTACGCGCTGTATCCACACATGAGCGTGGCTGACAACATGGGATTCGCGCTGAAACTTGCCAAAGTGCCGACAGCGGAGCGTATCGCAAGGGTGAAAGCGACGGCGAAGTTGCTTGGTTTGGAGGAGTATCTTGATCGCAAACCGAAAGCACTCTCTGGCGGACAGCGGCAAAGGGTGGCGATGGGACGTGCCATCGTGCGTGAACCGCAAGTGTTTTTGATGGATGAGCCTTTGTCGAATCTTGATGCCAAGCTGCGCGTCAGCACCCGTACTGAGATCGCAAAATTACAAGCTAGATTAGGTGTGACTACGGTGTATGTCACGCATGACCAGGTGGAGGCGATGACGTTAGGTGATCGCGTCGCGGTGTTGAAGGACGGCGTGTTACAGCAGGTTGATTCTCCGATGGAGCTTTACGACCATCCGGTAAATCTGTTTGTTGCGGGTTTCATTGGCTCACCGGCGATGAATCTACTAACTGGTGACGTTACCGACTCTGGTGTGCAGTTGGGCGACTATGTGGTTCCTGTTCCCCGGGAAGTGTTGGCCAAGGCTACCGGCGAATCTAAGCTAGTGCTTGGGGTGCGTCCCGAGAACTTCATCATCGCAGCAACGGGCATCAAGGTGGGTATTGATGTAGTTGAAGAACTTGGCGCAGATGCTTATTTGTACGGCACGCTAGCTGATTTGGCCGAAGTTACAAAGCCCAGCGCAACACAGTTGGTGGTGCGAGTTCCGGGCAGTGACGCTCCGCAGCGCGGCAACACTGTGCGGTTGAGTATCGCTGACCCCACCCGGTTGCAAGTGTTTTCGGAGACGACAGGATTGTCCATCGGCTAGTCTTTTGTAAGGGTTACTAGAGGGGCATTTCCAAGGGTGTCAGCTAGCGATGAACACCTGCTGCGGTAGTAGCGCATCGTCAAGTAACACCATGTTGGCACGGTTGCCGACGGTTAATGAGCCGACACCGCTAAGCCCTAAGTAGGTGGCGGGATGCGCGGTGGCGGCACGGAGAGCTAAAGCTACCGGCACTCCGGCAGCTACGGCGGTACGCACCGCGCGATCTAGCGTCAAAGTGGAACCGGCGATCTGAGCACTACCAGTTACTCGTGAAATACCAGCAGTTACGGTTACCGACAACTCGCCAAGCTGGTATTCTCCGTCCGCTGCTCCAGCGGCGGCCATCGCGTCGCTGACCAGCACGCAGCGTGTTGGTTTGCTGCGCATCACCTGTGCTACCAATGCGGCGGAAACGTGTGTAGCGTCGCAGATCAACTCCGTCCACACTTGCGGATGCTCCCAGAGGGCAAGTGCCGGGCCGGGAGCGCGGTGCAGCAACTCAGGCATCGCATTGAACAGGTGGGTGGCTCCAGTGGCTCCGAGAGAGATAGCGGCGCAGGCGGTGTCATAATCGCAAGCAGTATGCCCGATTGCCACCGTAACCCTGCGGGCTACCAACTGAGCGATAGCTGCCAGCGCGCCGTCTAATTCGGGCGCAATGGTGACTAAACGTACTAACTGCTGTGCAGCGGGCAACTGTTCGTTACCCACCGTCAAAAGTTGTTCGATGTCGGCGGCGATAGGAGCGCGCAGCCGTGCTATCGGATGTGCTCCGTGGTACTTCTCCGCCAACCAAGGCCCCTCCAGATGCACCCCAGCTAGTTCTTTAGATCGTACCAATGGAGTTAACTGGCTAAGTTGCGCTGCGAGTTCGTCGATACGCTGCGTGACCAGTGAGCCGATCATAGTGGTGGTGCCGTGTGCGCGATGAGTGGCTAGCACCGTGCGGGCACTGGCTATCCCATCTCCGAAGTTCGCTCCGCCACCGCCGTGGCTATGTACGTCGACGAAACCGGGGGAGAGTACACCGTCCCAGTCAATGTCCGGGGTGCCGGGTGCCGCCCCAACACCATAAGCGGTAACGATTCCGTCCACAGTTTTTACCCAACCTTCGCACATGTCGGAAGCATCGGGCAGTAACGCGCGAGTAGCGTGAATAAGTAGCTGACCACCGCTCTGTAACTCCACATGCGCCGTTACGTCACCGGTAGTCAGGTTGGTCATAAGCTTAAGAATACGCTGGTTAACGCTGTGTTGACGCGGGTGGTGTTTACCAATGTCAATCTCGCTTTGACATAAATGAAGTTATCGCAACCACCACACTTGCGTTATGTCGACTTAATAACTTAACTCAAAATAACGTAGCTAAAAAGCATAGTTACCAAGGGAACTTGCTATATCCAACATGTACTACATGCAGATCATTACCTCTTAGGTAATAAATATTGTGCATACGGTTATTCGTAGATATTGTTTCCGGGCGGTGGCTGGCGCATCGTAGCTCAAATCAATTTGATGAACGCATAACTGATTTTGAGTTAGTAGCAACGTTAGTTGGTATCCACAGCTAGGCGTTGCCAGTCGGGGAGGTTGGCGTAAACCTGTTTGTAGTAGTTTGTGAGTTTCAGCGAACCAGCGGCAGCTTCATCTATTATGCAGGTGGCGCGCGGATGTAGCTGTAGCACCGAACCCGGCCACATGCTAGTGAGCGCCCCTTCGATGATTGCGCTTACTGCGGCGGCTTTCAGTTCCCCGGTGGCAACTAGCACGATAGCGCGAGCCTCCATGATGGTGCCGATACCCTGCGTGATGCAGTGGCGAGGCACTGCGGTAGTGGAGCCAAAGAAACGGGCGTTATCGGTGATGGTACGCGGGGTTAGGGTTTTTACCCGAGTGCGTGACGTTAAAGAGCTAGTTGGTTCGTTGAATCCGATGTGACCGTTGGCGCCAACGCCGAGAATCTGCACATCCACTCCCCCGGCAGCGCTGATCTGCGCTTCGTAACGCTGTCCGGCGGTGTCGAGCCGGGACGGGTCGCCGTCCGGTACATGTACTCGTGCCGGGTTCAACCTGAACGGCTCGGTGATGGTGCGAGCGATAGTGGCGTGGTAACTTTCCGGATGGTCGACCGGCAACCCGACGTATTCGTCGAGTGCAAAAGCACTAGCCATACTGAGATCGAGTTCGCCAGAAGCTACTAGGTTGGCCAAGCAGTGATACGTCGCCAGCGGCGACGAGCCGGTAGCTATCCCCAGTACAACATGCGAACCGATTTCAGCTACAAGCTTAGCCACTTTGGCAGCCCCGATCTCGCCGACCTTGGTTTCATTCGAGCAGATGATTACTTCCACGCGCTTGCAACTCCTTTGCATCCTTTGTGACTTTCTAAAATGCTCACATCACAGTAAAGCACCAAATCGGAAGTGAGTTGCGAAAATTAGTGCTTCCGTTGGGTCAATCTGGGCTAATGAAACTAGGCTGAGAATCGAATACCGGATACATGTATAAGGAGCTCCCATGACGATCACCGCCGCCGCGTTAGCAAAATACATCGATCACACCCTGCTAGCAGTGGATGCCACCTGCGATCAAGTGGCCGATTTGGCGGCTGAGGCGATACGGCTCGGCACATTCTCAATCTGCATCTCGCCTGCGATGTTGCCGGTGACAACCCCATTGGGTGCGGTGTTGTTAGCCACGGTGTGCGGGTTTCCGTCCGGGAAACATGCCCCGGAAGTAAAAGCTGCGGAAGCCGCGTTGGCATGTGCTGCCGGGGCAGATGAAGTGGATATGGTGATCGACATCGGCTTGGCAAAAGTGGGCAACTTCGCTGGGCTAGTCGGCGAGATCGCGGCGGTGCGCGACGCAGTGCCAAATGATCGGCTCCTGAAAGTGATTATCGAATCGGCGGCGCTCAGCGATGAGCAGATCGTGCTGGCCTGCCAAGCTGCTGTGCAAGCGGGAGCGCAGTTCGTCAAAACTTCAACCGGGTTTCATCCGGCAGGGGGAGCTACCACACATGCGGTATCGCTGATGCGCGCTACTGTTGGTGCAGAAGTTGGCGTGAAAGCCTCAGGTGGTATCCGCGACTACGCCACTGCGGTAGCCATGATCGAAGCCGGAGCTACTCGACTGGGTTGCTCCGCCAGTGCCGCCATTCTTGCCGCCGCTCCCCAACGCTAATAGTTGAAGAAAATCACCGAGTGCGGGCGCGTATAAACGCCTACTGCTCGTGCAGAAGCTACACAGCCGGAGCAGCAACTGAGTTGCTTCCTGCTAACTTACGTTGCCGGCTCTTATCAACCGTTGTTAGATGCGTTGCTAAAACCGCTAAAGGCTAGGGTAACTGGTTCTTTCAGTCCTCTAGTGCTCCCGCAAATTGGTTCTGGTACAGCTTGTGATACTCCCCTGCGGCGGACATCAACTCGGCATGGGAGCCATGTTCGACGATCTTGCCATGCTGCATCACCAGAATCGTGTCGGCATCCCGAATGGTGGAAAGTCGATGCGCTATCACAAATGACGTTCGTCCGCTACGCAGTTTTGCCATCGCTTGTTGCACCAGCACTTCGGTGCGAGTGTCCACGCTAGAGGTAGCTTCGTCAAGGATTAACACCGCTGGGTCAGCGATAAAAGCCCGTGCAATGGTGATGAGCTGCTTCTCTCCGGCGGAAACATTAGAGCCTTCTTCATCGATCACCGTCTGGTAACCATCTGGCAAGTTGCGCACGAAACGATCAACATAAGCTGCTTTCGCAGCTCGCATAACGTCTTCTTGAGTAGCGCCGACTAAGCCGTAAGCGATGTTGTCATAGATGGTGCCGGAGAACAACCAAGTGTCCTGTAGCACCATGCCAAACTGAACGCGCAAATTGTGTCGGGACACCGTAGCGATGTCGCACCCATCCAACAGAATCTGACCGCCCTGCACTTCGTAGAAACGCATCAGCAAATTCACCAAGGTAGTTTTTCCGGCACCAGTAGGGCCGACGATAGCAACGCTTTGACCGGGGGAAGCCGTGATGTTTAACCCAGCGATAAGCGGTTCATTCGGATGGTAAGAGAAATCAACGTTGCGGAACTCGACGTGGCCTAGTAGCGGTTTCGGCAACACAGCGGCGGCTTCTGGTATCTGCTCAGTGGCATCGAGTACTTCAAATACCCGCTCAGCGGACGCTACCCCGGATTGCAACAAATTCGCCATCGATGCCACTTGCGCCATCGGTTGCGTGAACTGTCGAGAGTATTGAATAAATGCCTGCACATCGCCTAACGCCATGGTACCGCTGGCCACTTTCAGCCCGCCGAGCACCGCGATGATCACGTAGTTCAGGTTGCCTATAAAGAAGTTCAGCGGCATCAACACCGCAGACATGAACTGCGCTCCGAACGCCGATTGTCGCAGGTTTTCGTTAGTTTCGGCGAACGCTTGATCTACTTCTTGGCGCCGACCGAACGTTTTAACTAGCGCATGTCCGGTGTACGCCTCTTCCACTTGGGCGTTGAGGGTACCGGTAGTCGCCCACATCCGAGCGAACCGGGTTTGTGCCCGTTTGCCGATGAGTGCGGAGGAAACTCCGGCCAGTGGAATGATGCAGAGCGTGACCAGCGCCAACTGCCATGACACTGTGAACATCATTACGCTCACTCCGATAATCGATAACACTGCGTTGACAAGCTGAGACAGTGATTGCTGCAAACTTTGTTGAATGTTGTCAATATCATTGGTGACCCGGCTAAGCAGTTCGCCGCGCGGTTGAGCGTCAAAGTATGACAACGGTAACCGGTCTATCTTGGACGATACATCCTGACGCATTCGGTACACGGAACGCTGCACAACCCGGTTAAGTAGAAACGATTGCAAGAACAGCAACACAGAAGCGCAAGCAAACAGTGCAATCACGGTGAGTAGCACTGCGCCCAGCCGCTCAAAGTCAATCCCTTGGCCTATTACCAGATTGGGCATACCGGAAAGCATGTCGGCTAGTTGGTTGTCGCCAGAACTACGTAACATTGCGATGACTTGTTGCACAGTAACTGTGGCTGGATCGATGTTCTGTGCCGCCAACTGAGCGGCCAACATTTTGCCGACAATACCTTCAAAAATGGCGTCAGTGGCACCGCCGAGGATTTTCGGGTTAAGAACGTTGAACACCACCCCGATAGTGCCCATGCAGATTACAAAACCGACCAACAACCGCTCGGGTCGCAACGTTGCTATCAACCGCCGCAAGCTGGGGATAAAACTGATCGCTTTCTCATGCACGCGAGAACTCATTGGGCCTGGCCCGTCTTGATGACCTTGTGGAGCGTGCTTCGGACGTTCGTTTGCCTTGGCGGTCTTGTTCATGTCGCTAGTGCTCTCACTCATAGCGCCTCCTCCGCACTCAACTGCGAAGCGACGATCTCAGCGTAGGTTGGGCAGTTAGTCAATAGTTCGGCGTGCGTACCCCGACCCACGATGCGGCCTTCGTCAAGTACCAAAATCTGATCCGCATCCTTGATGGAAGTGACGCGCTGTGCCACTACCAACACTGCCGCTTGACGAGTTTCTTTGACGAGCGCTGAGCGTACTTCGACATCGGTAGCGACATCTAATGCAGAGAAAGCATCGTCGAATACATACACATCGGGTCGTTTCATAACCGCTCTGGCTATCGATAAGCGTTGTCGCTGACCACCGGAGACATCAGTACCGCCTTGAGCTATGCTGCTGTCCAGCCCGCCGCGCTCTTGTACGAAAGTTTCGGCGGCGGCGATGCGCAGTGCAGACCACATCTCGTCTTCGCTGGCTTCCGGTTTGCCGTACTCCAAGTTGCTGGCTACGGTGCCCGAGAACAGATATGGCTTCTGTGGCACCAACCCGACATGCGCCCATAATAAATCTTGGTCGAGTTGTCTGACATCCACTCCGTCTACCAACACGCTACCGGCGGTGACATCAGCGAGCCGAGGAATCAGATTGACGAGTGTCGTTTTCCCAGCACCAGTAGCACCGACAACTGCGGTTATGGTGCCAGGTTCCACGGTGAAACTTAAATCTTGCAGCACCGGACTTTCAGCACCCGGATAACGGTACTCCACATCGCGGAACTCAATACGTCCTTTGCTAACGATCTGCATAACTGGATTGGCTGGTTCGGTTACGGAAGATGCGGTTTCGAACACCTCCATGATGCGCGTGCCGCAAACTTGAGCGCGCGGCAACATCATCAGCATCATCGTCGCCATCATTACGCTCATTAGAATCTGCATCAAGTATTGAATGAATGCTTGTAGCTGCCCCACTTGAATGTCGCCCACATCGGCACGCTCACCGCCAAACCACATCACGCCGGTAGTGGATAGGTTGAGAATCAGATTGACAACCGGGAACAGCAGTGAGAATAGAGTTCCGATTTTGAAGCCCAACGTCATCAGGTCGTTGTTGGCTGCTTGGAAGCGTTTGTGTTCTGACGGCTCCCGGGTGAACGCTCGAATCACCCGGATGCCGCTTAACTGCTCGCGTAGCACCCGGTTGATGTTGTCGATGCGCTCTTGGTTGGCGCGGAACAGCGGGGTCATAAAAGCTACCAGAACTCCGATGATTGCCCCGAGTGCGCCAACTGCCGCCAGAATTAGCCAGGAAAGCCCCATGTCTTCACGCAGCGCCATCACGATACCGCCGCCTGCGGTGAGCGGGGCTGATGCGATGAATACACACCCCATTAGCAGCAGTTGCTGTACCTGCTGCACGTCGTTTGTGTTGCGAGTGATAAGGCTTGGTGCGCCAAATTTGTTCACTTCGCGGGTGGAGAACTTAAGCACATGGTCGAACAGCGCCGCGCGTACGTCGCGTCCAAATCCCATAGCAAACCGGGCACCGCAGAAAGCTGCGCCGACCTGTCCTGCCACTTGAGCGATGCTGACTATCAACATTAACGCGCCGCGTTGCCAGATGAACGCAGTATCGCCTTTGGCAACGCCGTCATCGATAATGGCGGCGTTGAGGGTAGGCAAAGTGAGAGATGCCACTGCTGCCAGCATTTGCAGCAGCAAGACTCCCACTAGTAAGCCGTAGTACGGCTTGACGAAACGGAAAACAAGTCTGTGAAGCATAGGCCGCGATTCTTGATGCTCGGGTGCCGACTAGGCACAACTGCAATATCGTACCGATATATCGCTACAATAGCAACCTCTAGGTCAATATCCGTTCCGGTAGCTATTTCGGGCGCATTTGTGAGTTTTCGCAGGGGACGAGGTGCCTCATGCCAAACTGCCCATGAAATCAGGATTATTATTTGGTGGCATTATCTGTTATGCTGATCAAACACCCCTAGAGTCCGGGTGCGCACCCCACCACCCGCGCGCCCGGACTCGCTTTATATTAGGTTGAGTATCCGTCTCAGCCTTTGCGTTTTCAGAGTCTTTCTTCCTTTTCTGATCTGTAGGTTTTGGTCTATAACCCGAAAGGCTAGAATTGCTGGAGAAGTGCTGGTTGATGCCATGCGGCGATCAAAACGAAGAAGGACGACTATGACCCAAGAGAACTCTCCAGATGATCCGGCGGCGATGCCAGATTCAACTGATTTTGCCGCGACGGTGCCACCACCTGCAACTGAGCCGCCTGTAGCGTTTACCGATCCCTACGACGTACAGTCCGAACCCGATCCGTACACTACGGCGTTATTAGCAGGAGCGCTCCAGCCGCCGCCGCCATTAGTCGGCTCGCCCGATGCCACCCCGCCAACTCGTAAAAACTCTCCGGTGTATCGGATACTTTCCATCGTTTTAGTGGTGGTCGTTGCGGTTTCCACCGCCATTTTGTTTTTCAAAACTCAGGGTACCGCGCCTATCACTAACGCGGATTTTGACCGTCTTATCACGGCGCTCTCTAATACTAAGAACTTCGGTGCCATCTCGGCATATGACGGTGTAACCGCCGCAGACGTTGATGACTGTGAGGCATACGCCGGTTTCGCTGAGTCCACTAAAGGTTATGCTGAGGGCACTGCGGGGTATGACGGTGACGGTATAGTGCTGCTGGTACGTTTCTTAGAGCGTAACGATGCGATTAACTTCGCGGCAGCCGGTGCGCGCTGTATCGAGCAGAACAACTACGCAACAGTCACCACCACTGAAGCGACTACCGGAGGGCTGTTCAGTGTGGTGAAAGTTTATGAGTTCATCACCCCAGATGATGATTATCCGGTAGCGATGCAACTTGCGGTTTATCGTAATGTTGCCGTTTGGAACCTAGACACCGATCCGAGTACGCCAATCACTTTAGAACAGTGGAAAATATGGGCTGGCGGGGAGTTCATGGATGCAGTGGACGCTGCACGGAAGAAGTAGCCATTGCCGCATGAACACTCCCACGCACCGGTGGGCAGAGACCTTGCCGGTTATGCCTGGCTGTCTATTGCTGCTGCGTTGGTAACGATAGGTACTAAATCTGTTGCGGCTTGGATCACCGACTCGGTGTCGTTATTTTCCGACGCGGCGGAATCGATTATCAATTTGGTGGCGGCGTTAGCGATGCTGTTGGCACTTCGAGTGGCTGCCAAACCGCCGGATTTAGAGCATCAGTATGGGCACACCAAAGCGGAGTATCTTTCCAGCGCACTGGAAGGAATGATGATTTTTGTTGCGGCTGGGGCTATCTGTTACGCCGCTATCAGTCGGCTCTTCTCTCCGGTGATGCCGGAACGATTAGGCAGCGGCATGGTGATCTCGGTAGTCGCTGCGGTAATAAACGCAGTAGTGGCAGTGGTGTTACTCCGCGCCGGGCAGCGTCATAACTCGATCGCATTGTTAGCGGACGGGAAGCATCTGCTAACTGACATAGTTACTACCGGTGCTGTGCTGCTTGGGGTGGCGTTGGTGATGTTAACTGGGAAAGCGTGGCTTGATCCTGTGGTGGCGCTTATCGCTGGGGTAAATATTGCTTGGACGGGGTTTGGGGTTATTAGGTCGTCTGCTGATTCGTTACTTGACCGGGCGTTGCCTGCTGCTGATCTTGGTGTCATCGATGATGTGCTTGTTGAGTTTCAACAGCAAGGGGTGCGCTTCCATGGACTGCGCACTCGGGGAGCTAGTGCGCGACGGTTCCTAGACGTACATGTTGTAGTGCCTGGAGAATGGACAATATTGCGCGGACATGAGTTGGCCGACCAGGTGGAGAGCCGTTTGCGTGAACAACTGCCGGGGTTGACTGTGGTGACACATATTGAACCAGATGAGCCAGAGTGCCCTGACGTGACAGAATGATCGGCATGGTAAATCCTTCAAAACGAGTTGTCCCTTCTTGGGATGAGTATTTTCTGATGCTTGCTAAAACGGTGAGCGCTCGTGCTAAATGTGTGCGGCGGCAGGTTGGGGCGGTGTTGGTGGTGGATAAGAGAATCATCGCCACTGGCTATAACGGAGCCGCGCCGGGGCGTCCGGACTGTTTGGAAGGTGCTTGCCCGCGCGGATTGCTCGGCTACGATGTGGTGCCAGCATTTAGTGATTATGACATGCCGGGTACTCCGGGGTTTTGCGTCGCCATTCACGCCGAAGTAAACGCGCTGCTGTTCGCCACCCGCGACACTCAAGGCGGGGTCGCTTACATCACCGACGAACCGTGTTCGGGTTGTCGTAAAGCACTTGCGGCCGCCGGTATCAGTCGTGCGGTTTGGCCCGAAGGCGAATACTCGGCTGACGAGCTGGTTGCCTGGGGTTTGTAAAACTTTTAAAAACATCGGAAGTTGGTCAAGCGTATGCGCTGTTAGTGTTGCGAATGTTTTTGTTGGGTTTAGGCTATTGCTGTTAACAGTTGTGAACATGGTGAAGTGGTTGGCGTTGTGCTGAGAGCGCAGAACGATCTAGTCAGGCTCGCCCAATGCCGTCGAAAGTGCGTGTATGCAGGGTTGACGTTATGGTAATAAGTGCATTGCGAGTGAGCAAAAGGACGCGAAACAGTCCAGTCATTTAGGTGTCGTTTATGTGAGTTTTTCTAGTTTGGGTTCGTTGAGCAAAAACCTCTTTTATTCAGTAGTTACTTTTCTGGATTGCTTCGTCGCTATGCTCCTCGCAATGACGGGGAGACTTGGTACGTTGTTGTGTGTCATTGCGTCGCGTCGCCTTATGTTCTTTGCGGTGGTGGATGATAGGTAATCGTGCTGTAGCGTGCCTAAGTTTCTTCGTCATTGCGGGGAGACTTGATACGTTGTTGTGTGTTGTTGTGTCGTGTCGCCTTATGTTCTTTGCGGTGGTGGACGGTAGGTAATCGTGCTGTAGCGTGCCTAAGTTTCTCCGTCATTGCGGGGAGACTTGATACGTTATTGTGCTTTGTTGCGTCGTGTCGCCTTATGTTCTTTGCGGTGGTGGATGATAGGTAATCGTGCTGTAGCGTGCCTAAGTTTCTTCGTCATTGCGGGGAGACTTGATACGTTATTGTGCTTTGTTGCGTCGTGCTGTCTTATGTTCTTTGCGGTGGTGGACGGTAGGTAATCGTGCTGTAGCGTGCCTAAGTTTCTCCGTCATTGCGGGGAGACTTGATACGTTATTGTGCGTTGTTGTGTCGTGTTGTCTTATGTTCTTCGCAGTGGTGGGGGGCTTTGATACGTTGTTGCGTGGTTACCTATCGTCCGTCATTGCGAGGAGCGTAAGCGACGAAGCAATCCAGTTACTTAAGTGTTATTCACCGTAGGTTGTTGCACGCTGTGAGGGTATGTTCGTACGTGCATGATTACTTATTGTTTGTCGTTGTGAGTGAGTGAAAGGGCGCGAAGCAATCCAGTTACTGAAGTGTGTTGTTCGGGTTTCGTGTTTTCACAGTGATGGAAAGTTCGATAGTTCATTGTGATGGTTTTTGTTGTTGCGGAAAGTGTTTTCGGG
>JAIRZI010000074.1 GCA_031267295.1 Propionibacteriaceae bacterium
AACTGGATCGCTTCACGCCCTTTTACTCACCCGCAACGACAGACGACGAGTAGCCACAAACGTGCGAATATATCCTCACAACGTGCAGCAACCCGCGATGAATAACACTTAAATAACTGGATTGCTTCACGCCCTTTTGCTCACTCGCAATGACGGACGATAAGTAATCGCGTGATGTATATCACCACTTTGAATAGCTCTGATTTAAACCCAAGATTTACACCACCATAACCACTCCCACACTAAAAGGGAAAAACTCGTATCCTAGTCAAAAGCGTATTAAGAGCATCACAAAACTTAGAGCGACTTCTTTACCTGTCATTTTCCGTCGCGGCAATCATACAAAATACGCCGTTTCAGTTAGCTGGCGCTAACGTAACCACTGTCTCGACGTGGTGCGTCATCGGGAAAGCATCGAATGCTTGAATGGCGCGCACTTGATAACCGTACGCGGCGAAATACGTCAAATCCCGAACCAACGCTGCCGGATCACATGCTACGTAAACCACTCTGCGCGGCTTCGCCGCTGCTATCGCTTGCACCACACGCCGTTTAGCGCCTGCCCGAGAAGGGTCAAGTACTACCAAATCCACTGCCGGCAGTTTTGCACGCTCCACCCGTTCGCAGCGGAACGTGGCTTCTGGCACATTACTACGCGCGCAGGCGATAGCGTTTCGAGAGACATCAATACCGGTGACCCGCACCCCCCGAGCTGCCAACACGCCGCTTAACAACCCGGAACCACAGTAAAGATCAAGCGCCCGTTCGCCCGGCTGCGGGTCAAGACCAGCTAACACCGCTTGCGCAAACGCCACCGGCGCACCCGGGTGTACCTGCCAAAAATCGGAAGCATCCACTTGGTAGCTTCGCCCTAGCACCGATTGGGTGAGCTGCTGGGAACCACTCAGCAACCGCGAGTCAAATAACACACTGCTGGCAGTATCACCGAGCGCTGTTCGCAAGGTGTGAGTGCGGTTGCCGGGATGCTGAGTTAACTTCCGATGCCGTGTCGTCGCGCGTGCGGTTGCGGTATCGGCACTTGTCAAGTGAGCATCGGAGTTTTGTGTGTCGCGTTGTGCGCTATGAAATAACGCTTCTTGCGCCAACTCTTGCAACTGATTAGGCATAAGAGCAGTATCCGCCGCTAGCAGACAACCCGTAACGGGCAACGGCACCACAGTTCGAGTGTGATAAGCATACAGCCCCACAATTGGCCGCCCATCAGGGCCGAGCGTCACCTGATAATCCATTCTGGTACGCCAATGAAAACCAGCTAGTTCACCTGGCAGCGCTACAACTTGAAACTCGGGATGCGCCACTGCGCCACGATCAAGTAACCCCACAACTACCTCGGTTTTCAACCGTCGTTGCTCAGCCAAACTCACCTGCTGAAAATCGCATCCCCCGCAAAGGTTTGCCACCGGACATGACGGCGTTACGCGGTGCGGTGATGGCTGCAACACTTCGAGCGTATCGGCGAAAGCATAACGTTCATGGGTAACTGCCAGCGGCATCACCCGCACCAACTCGCCCGGCAATGCATGACGTACAAAAACCACCCGACCGGTAGCGTCATGCGCTACCGCATGTCCGCCATGGGCGATCCGTTCAATGCGAAGCGGTTCAGACAAAGTAACTCCAGTTTCTTACAGCGTAGCCAGCGCGGTACAGGCAACATTAAATAGCGCATCCGCCATAGCCTAAGCGTCTCCTCTAAAACCCACCGCATCACCTGTCAAGCACGCAGAGATACCTCCGCCAACAACTTCAAGCAGATCGAGTTGATGCTATGCCTGCTAACGCTGCTGCGGTAGTAGACCCTCTGGGGCGCTCATGGTGATCAATGATCCCGGTACCAGCGGCTTCTCTGGACGGGAGACCACCAAGTTGCAGAAAAAGTCATAAATATCCATAGTGGCTTTATCTACACCTTCGGAAGTCCCCGCCTCGCCCATCACAGTACCTCGCAACAGCCACCCCAACCCTTGCACTAGCCAGACCCGCACATGTTGCACAGACTTCTTCCCATTCGGCAAGGTCACCGGCACATCTTGACGGATTTCGGTACCGAACGGCCCGGGCACCAATTCGGTGTAAGCATCAGTGGCTTCGCCTGCTTCCAGTACTTTTGCGCGCACTTCAGCAATCATGCTGGCAGTCTTCGGCGCAGCAAATAGCGTTAAATCCAGCATCGACTTGCCAAACGTTGCCAAAATCGCCTGTACCGCGCCAGTGTTGTTATCGACGTTAAGTTGCAACTTCATAGTCTCGAACGGAGTGATGATGAGTGTTCCGAAATCAAGACGGTCAATATCGTCTGCGTCAAGATCGACTTCGGAGATGTCAAACGGCCCATCCTCGCGCCAATCGCGGGACTGATCAAGATCAACCCACTTGTCCGCTAGTATGTCGTCGTCGAACTCGTTTAGTTCGTCGTCAGTCATTACCTCTGCCTTTCGTATCTTGTGGCGTTAGTTTATCGGTCATCAGCCAACATTGCCCAGCCGCCGGTAGACCCATAACCGTCACCGCCACGTTCGCTACTGCTCAACCCGCTCACTTCGACGAACTCGGCTGACACCACAGCTTGAATCACCAACTGCGCAATTCGATCGCCCCGACGCACCGTTATTGGTGTCGTCGTATCGGTGTTGATGAGACACACTTTCACTTCACCCCGATAGCCAGAATCAATAGTGCCCGGCGTGTTGACGATACTAAGCCCGTTACGCGCCGCTAGCCCAGACCTCGGGTGCACAAAGGCTGCAAAGCCGAACGGTACCTGCAACGCAATACCTGTGGGCACCACCGTTCGGGTACCCGGGGGGATTACCACATCGATAGTGCTCATTAAATCCGCACCAGCATCGCCTTCATGGGCATAACTGGGTAGCGGTAACCCGTCATCTAACCTAACTATCCGAATCTGCACACTGTAAGCCTACGACAGCCTAAACTTCTTATGAACAGAGGAGACCATTATGGCGATGATTGACAAGTTGGCAGTGGCCGGAGTTGGACTGTTAACGAGCATGGCGGCACAGAAAGTAGTACAAACCGCTTGGAGCGCCCTAACCGGTGAGAAACCACCCAACCCGAACGATCCAACCGTGCCTGCTTCAACAGCGTTCACTTGGGCAATCGCTAGCGGAACCGGCTTATTAGTCGCGCAAGTTTTCAGCAATCGCTACGCAGCACGCAAACTCGCTAAACCGATTAAAAAACCGGTAAAAATCACGTTCTAGTCGCAACTCACGTTCTAGTCGCAACTCACGCAAGGAAATCAAACTACATGCAGTCGACGCAGTACTCCTTGCCGTCACGTATCTCAGCGATCTGCGAACGATTCTTTACTAAAAAACATTGCGCGCAGGTGAACTCATTGGCTTGACGCGGCAAAACTCGTACCGTCAACTCTTCATGCGAAAGATCTGCACCTGGAAGCTCAAACGACTCTGCGGCTTCAGCTTCATCAACATCTACCTGGCCTGACTCTTTGTCATTGCGGCGGGTCTTCAACTCCTCTAGAGAGTCGTCAGCAACGCCCTCTTCCTGCTTCCGGGTATCGTAATCGGTAGCCATCATTTCCTTCTTCTGCTAAATGGCACCGGGGGATCCATATGCCATACAAAACGGTGATGGTACACCAATAAAGGTAGAATCTCCATCACAAACAAGCATCACCAATCAAGTATTCTGCTAATAGCCGACGTGGGACTACTGCAGAAACACAGATAGCAGGTAAATTATAGGCATGGAAATCGCGCTCTCGCCCCGTGAAATCCAAATTAGGATTCGCTCCGGCGAGCCTTTGGATGAGGTGGCTCACAAAGCTGGAGTCACCCCGGCGCGTATCAACGCTTTCGCAGCGCCAGTGTTCGCTGAACGAGCAAACGCCACCGCACAAGCCAAATTGGCACAAGTACGACGCAGCGGCGAACCGGTGTTGCATCGTGATCTCGGCGGCATGGTCGCCGACCGACTCACCTCTCGCGGTATCGACCCGGAGTTAGTCGCTTGGGATGCCACCCGCGGTCTGGATCGACTATGGACAGTGCGCGCGGTATACATGTCCGGCTCTGCCGGGCACGAAGCTATTTTCCGTTTTGACCCCAGAGGTCGATTCTCGGTAGCCGCGAACGACGATGCCCGCTGGCTGATCAGCGAAAACACCGGAGTGCACGGCCCGCAACCGGGACGCGGGCGCAGCAGCGCACCGGATGAGAACGAACCGACACTTGATCTCAGACATAGTCAAGCCATCGCCAAGCCCCCCAAATGGACATCTCCCAAACACACCCCCGATACGGTGAGCGGTTCGCAACAAACCCCACCCAAAACAGTTACGCCGGACAAGACACCCGATTTTGTCGGTAGCGGTCGTGACATGCTGTACGACATGCTCTCCGGTATGGGTGAAGATTCTGTAAAGATTTACACCGGATTAGTGACGAATGTAGCGCACACCACCGGCAACGCCGATCTGTTCAGCGTCATAGAAGACACTATTGCGGTGATGCCTGCTGAGTTCGCCGACACAAACAACGCAGCGGTTGCAGCAGCACCGCCACCGCGGCAGACTTCACCCGGCGCATCGGACTTAGCTGTTTCGCTACCAGCTTCCGACACTTCACTAGCTGGTAGCAACAGTCTTGACGCGCGGCAACCTATAACCGCTCAAGAGCCAACCCCAACCACCCCACCCAAACGCAAACCACGAAAACGCGCATCGGTACCAACATGGGACGAGATCATGTTCGGTAGCCCACAGTTGCCTTAACCACCACCAGCTACAACTACCATAATCGTCTGCTTTATGGTCAAAAAAACTACTCGGATTCAAATAATGTCTGTGCGCTCAACGTCGCCCCAGAAGAACCTTTAGGTTGTTTGGCGCGGTGATGCACTCGACAGAGTACTTCGTAATGCACTTCGTCTAACGTGTCGCTACCGGTGTCCCCCACTAGCACCTGATCGCCTTCGGTCACCATCAATCCATTGATGACACGGGCATTATGGGTGCCGATACGGCCACACCAACACAACGGACGCACCGGCAGACTTTCGATACGATCCGCCAGTTCAACTAGCCGTTTCGAGCCGGGGAACATCTGGGTACGAAAATCACACATGATACCGAAACAGAACACGTCAATACCGAAATCATCAACCACTTGCGCTAATTGATTGATCTGCTCCGTGGTGTAAAACTGGGCTTCATCGCAGATCAAAAAATCCACTCTGCCGCCACGCACCCGTTCGGCTTGCACATATGTCCAGAAGTTGAAATCTGCGTCCACCTCAATGGCGGCGCGTTCCAGCCCGATACGTGAAGTTATATGGGGTTGCCCGGAACGGTCTTGCGATGTGAACAATCGACCTTTCCGATCATGCGCTGACTGTGTGTAAGCCATCTGTAATGCCAACGTGGATTTCCCAGAATCCATCGGCCCGCCGAAAAACACCAATTCTCCGAGCAATGTTTGCTCCGATGACGCTGCGTCAAACATTCAATCTCCCTTATCAATCAGCAACGGTATACACATCTCTGCGGGGGTAAGTGAACCGTGCATACCGACGAGACGCATCTCGCCTGGCCAACTTCGCGTCAGCACCGCCCAATCATCACGTAGCGCTACTACAACATCGCCGATACGATGTCGCACGGCAGTCGAAACAGTGCCGAACCACCCCAACTCCATCGCTTCTTCGCAGCGGCACACCCAAGCCCGCGACCCTAAAAACGCCGCCCAGCGAGCCGCCACCTCGCGGGGATGATCGGTGTATAAATGTCGGAAGCGAGCTTCACCCTCCACCATGTTCAGGTGACAACCTAGCCGAGATTCGTCTTCAATAACTACCCGCGACTGCGACCCCACATCAACCATGCCATGATCGCCGGTAACCAGTAACACCGTGTCGGCATCAAGAGTGGCGCGTAAGCGTTCTAGATAAGCATCCGTGCGGATTAGCGCCTGTCGCCACTGCGGAGTGTTCAGCCCATACGGATGACCCGTATGATCAAGTGCGCGTTCATACACATAGGTGAGGTTCGTTTCGCCGCTACGAGAAATTTCCGCCACCTGGTCAGCTCTGGGCGCACCGTGAGCCTCTACGACGAACTCCGCCCCAGCGAACGCCACCCGCGTAAGCCCAGAATCAGCAAACTTTCCCCTAGCAATGTCATACACGCTCACTCCGGCTGCGGCAAGTCTTTGAAACCAAGTTTTGACAAGTGAAAACTCAGCTATCTTGCTCTGCTCCGCCGACGTGGGTCCGCCATCCCACGTCAAAGCGTTCATACCCCGATTAGCCGCCCACCGAAACCGGTAACCCACCATGCCATGCTCGCCGGGTGCAGCCCCGGTGGTAAAAGAGGTAATCGCAGTTGCTGTAGTGGACGGTACCGTCGAGGTTAACCGGTACCCGTCACCGAAAATACCGGCGAGATATGGAGCGTCCGCCAGCGCGTTTTGCAGCGGGTACCAGCCAAGACCATCCACTAATACCACCACATAACGCCTAGCGACAGGGATTTCGACTTGTGATGTAACCGGTTGCCCAGTAGCAGACGGTAGCGCGGTACGTGCCACAACGTCATCATCTGGTAGCAACCGAGCCGCGACGGCACCCAACACACCCGCCAGACCTCCAGCACCATATGCAGGCAACACTGGGTCTTCATTCACCCCCCTATCTTCCCACGTCGCATGACTATCTGGTATCAGTTCGTATGGTGTTTGTGAATAGTCGGAGATCAAATACAGCTAATCATGCTAGCTATGTTTTCAACACCGCCAGAGCCGAACTGAAATGAACATCGCTCAGTAGAGCTACTTTGCGCGCGGCGCGCCCGAGCAGCACCACGCCCGCTCAGCAGGCAAAATAGATTGGTACAGATCGGAGAGCTATGTCAAGCACTGTGGATGAGGGAACTGAGCGCGTCATAGATGTGGACGTGAGCGCTGAAATGGAAGCCAGCTTCCTGGAATATGCCTACTCAGTGATTTATTCGCGCGCGCTACCGGACGCTCGCGACGGCTTAAAACCGGTGCAACGTCGCATCCTTTATTCAATGGACGACGAAGGCCTCCGGCCAGATAAATCGCATGTGAAATGCGCCCGAGTGGTCGGCTCAGTGATGGGCAGATTGCACCCGCACGGTGATTCGGCTATCTACGACGCTATGGTGCGTCTCGGCCAACCATGGGCGGAACGGCTGTTGCTGATTGATGGGCATGGCAACTTCGGTTCACTCGACGCTGGCCCCGCCGCGATGCGTTACACCGAATGCCGGATGGCTCCCGCAGCGTTGGCGATGACCGCCAGTCTTGACGAAGATACCGTGGAGTTTCGCCCTAACTACGATGGCAAAGAGAGCGAACCCGTGGTGCTGCCAGCCGCGTTCCCCAACCTGCTGGTGAACGGTGCCACCGGAATCGCCGTCGGTATGGCTACCAACATCCCGCCGCACAATCTGACGGAGGTGGTGGCCGCTTTGAAGTATCTGCTGATGAACCCTGCGGCGAGCATTACAGATTTGATGCGGTTTGTGCCCGGGCCAGATCTGCCGTCTGGTGCTCGTATAGTCGGTTTGGATGGGATACGCGAAGCGTACGAAACTGGCCGAGGTACTTTCCGAATGCGCGCAACTGCTCGTATAGAACAAGTCAACCCCCGCCGCAAAGGCATCATCATCACCGAACTGCCGTATCTAGTCGGCCCGGAGCGCGTTCTAGACCAGATCAAGACATTGATACAGAGTAAAAAGCTCACCGGTATCGCCGATGCGAAAGACCTCACCGATCTCGATAAAGGTTTACAGATCGTTATTGAGGTGAAAAATGGAATTAACCCCGAAACCCTGCTAGCCGAGCTTTACCGAAAGACGAAGCTGGAAGATTCGTTCGCCATCAACGCCGTCGCACTGGTGGATGGACAGCCGCGCACTCTGAACCTAAAAGAGATGCTACAGATATACCTAGACCACCGGCTTGATGTCACCCTACGACGTTCCCGTCATCGTCTGATGAAAACCGAAGAACGTCTGCACTTGGTAGCTGGGCTGCTCCTTGCGATCATCGATATTGATGACGTGATAACTATCATACGTTCATCAGATGAGGTGTCACAGGCTAGGGAACGGCTGATAGCAGCGTTCGACCTCACCCCGATACAGGCCAACTACATCCTGGATATGCAACTTCGGCAACTGACCAAACTATCGCGTATCCGATTGGAAGCGGAACGCGATGAGCTAACTTCCAAGGCGCAGGAGATGCGAAACATCATTGACGACCACGCCAAACTGCTAGCAGTGGTGACGCGCGAACTCACCGAAGCGGTTGATAAGTATGGCGATGTTCGCCGCACTGTGTTACTGGAGGGTTCTGGGACGGATGCGGCGTTAAATGCGAAAGGAACAACTCCCCAACCGCTAGAAATCCCCGATGGACCCACTCGAATTTTGCTCTCCACTACTGGGCTGCTAGCCCGTATCGACTCAGCAGATGAATTGCCGACAGCCGGGCCACGCGACGCACACGATGCAATCATGGCGACGATCGCCACTACCAGTCACAGCGAGTTCGGCATCATCACCGACCAAGGCAGACTAGTGCGCTGCCGCGCCATCGACCTGCCGACTATCCCCTCCACCACCGTAGCCCCTAACCTGAAAGGGGGTTCTCCTGCTGAGATGCTGGTGACATTTGCACCCGGAGAACGTCCCATCGGTCTCACTACGCTTAACCCCAATTCGCTAGGGTTGGCGCTTGGCACTCGCGCTGGAGTGGTGAAACGGGTCAATCCGGAGATTATAGGCAAAGATGCCTGGGATGTCATCAGAATGGATGACGGCGATTGTCTGGTGGGTGCGTTTGAACTGGCTAGTGCCGATGTCGAGCTGGTGTTCATCACCTCCGATGCCCAGCTACTGCATTTCCCGGCAAGTACCGTGCGCCCGCAGGGGCGGGGAGGCGGAGGAGTGGCCGGCATCAAGCTAGCTCCCAAGCAACATGCGCTCTGGTTTGGTCACGTCGATCCAGCGCTACCCAGTGTGGTGGTCACCATCTCCGGCACTTCGACAGTGCTACCTGGCATCCAATCCGGAAATGTGAAAGTGACCCCTTTCAACGAATACCCCGGCAAAGGTAGAGCCACCGGCGGAGTGCGGTGTCATCGTTTTCTGAAAGGCGAAGACATACTGCTCATCGGTTGGGCGGGCACCGAACCAGCAGTAGCAAACACCACATCTGGCTCGCCGATAGAACTACCGCCAGCCACCGGGCGACGCGACGGCTCCGGCACCCCAACTCTGCAACCCATAACCGCAGTAGCATCCCGACGCTAACTCTTAGCCATCACTCGCTAGCGACAGTAGCAGGGGTTAACAACGCAGTAGTATCCGGTTCACGCACTGGCAACATCGCCAATAAACCACCAACCAACACCACGATAATGCCCAATATTCCCCAATATTGAGTATTTTCTCTACCAGTAACAGCAGCGCCAACCGAAATCGCCACCCCGAACAACAACGGCGAGATGAACGACACCGCCCGACCGGTAGTGGCGTAAAGACCAAACACCTCACCAGCTTGTCCCTCTGGAACCAATCTGGCCAAATAAGAACGAGATGCCGACTGCGCCGGGCCAACAAACAAAGTAAGCCCCATACCGGCAACCCAGAACACCACTTTGCCACCGTCATGCGCTAAAAACACCACCGAGGCGAGCACACTCAGCGCCACTAGAGAAACCATAATAACTTTCTTTGGCCCAATACGATCATCCAACAACCCAAACGCCATCGTTGATAGACCGGCGGCCACGTTGGCTGCCGCTCCGAACATAATCACTTCGCCAGCGCTGAATCCGAAAGTGCCAGCGGCGATAATAGCCCCGAAACTAAAAATCGCGTTCAATCCGTCCCGAAATAACGCTGATGCGATCAAAAAAAATACTGTCTGCCGCGACACCAGCCATAGCCTGGCCACCGAACGTACCAACTCCTGATAGGCATACACCACCGTCCCGAGACGCTTCCAGATAAAAACCGGATGACGACGCAACCATAGATTCTCAGCAGCTGGAACGGCGCGCTCAACATGGCGATCCTGCAAATTTAAGAACGTCGGCAATGTGAAAAGGACAATCCAGATCGCGCTGGCAACCATAGTGATTCGGATATCTAAACCTTCAAAATCGTTAGCACCGAATAAACCGTGTTCTGGCGCAATAAACAGATAATTGAAAGCCAACAGCGAAACGATACCGCCAAGATAGCCCATCCCCCAACCAAAACCGGAGATGCGCCCCACATTATGCCCGGCAGCCACTTCTTCCAACATGGCGTTGTTGCCCACTTGAGAGATTTCGGAGATCACCGTACCGCCAGCGAGCAACACCAAACCCAACAGCAGATACTGTGGATGCGGCTTCACGAAAAACATCAACCCAGCAGCCGCCGCAATCACCCAAGTTTGCCACCGTAAATCACGCATAGTGCGGTTATTTCGATCTGAAGACTGCCCCATCACTGGAGCTAAGAACGCCACTAACACTCCAGCGAGAGTAGTTGCCCACGCTAACGCCTGCGACGTGTAGTTCTCAGAACCAAACGATTCACCTGTCAAATACACCGCGAACACGAAAGTGATAACGATGGTGCTAAACGGTTGCGTACCCCAATCCCACATTGCCCACGCGATAATCTTCTTCTTTGAAGATGGCGCAGTAGTTTCCAACGCGAGACGTTGCGTAGGAACCGCAGTAACAGCAGTCTGTGTTTCATTCACGCTAAGAGACTACTTCCTCCAACCCCTTATACGATAGGTTTTTCATTTATTGGACATGAACATCTCCTACCGCACGAATGAACTTTTGGAGCGGATAAAGATTTGACCCCCAAATCCTTAAGCCACACCCAAGTTCGTTACTTTAGTGGATTTTGATGGTGATCACTGGCTTGATTAGGTGTTTTGTTGTTCTGCAGTTAGGTTTTTCTGCACTAAAGTTGATGGGTTTATGGTGATAGGTTCGGTTTGTAGCTTATGTTCGTAAAGTTAGGACGCTGAAAGTGAAAAACCGTCAATCGCTGGATTCATATTTCACTCCATTCAAATGTCTATCCGTTGTTCATCAACCAGATACGAATTGCTGACGATGAACTCGCGCCGCGGTGGCACCTCGTTTCCCATAAGCATCTCAAAGGTTTGTTCAGCCAGCGCCGCATCGTCTACCGTGAGCCGCCGCAACATCCGATGTCTGGGATTCATAGTGGTTTCAGCCAACTGATCGGCATCCATTTCACCTAACCCTTTGTAGCGTTGCGGTTCTTTGAACGCTTGCCCCCGCTTGGTGAATTCAATAAGTTTGCGGCGGTACTCGTTATCGGAGTAGGTGTAAATATACTTCTCAACGCCTTTCTTCGGGTTAATCAACTCGAAGCGATGTAACGGCGGCACTGCCGTGTATACCCGCCCAGCTTCGACCATCGGGCGCATGTACCTGAAAAATAACGTCGCCAACAAGCAACGAATATGCGCACCGTCCGAATCGGCGTCCGCCATAAAGATAACTTTGCCGTAACGAATGTTTTCCAAGCTGAAAGTGCCGCCAGAACCAGCCCCCAACACCTGAATTATGGCGGCGCACTCCGCATTTCCCAACATCGCACCAATGCCGACTTTTTGTACGTTAAGAATCTTGCCGCGAATCGGCAACAATGCCTGCACCTCAGAGTTGCGAGCCAGATTGGCGGTGCCGAGAGCGGAGTCGCCCTCCACAATGAACAGTTCACTACGATCTACATCCGTGCTGCGGCAGTCTTTCAACTTAGCTGGCAGAGTAGACGATTCCAGCGCGTTCTTGCGGCGCGTATTCTCCCGATGCACTCGGGCTGACACTCGAGTACGCGCGGCGGCAACCACTTTCTCCATCACCAGACGAGCCTGCGGACGCTCTGCGGCTTTGCTAGACGTGAGGAAACGTGTAAGTTCATCCTCAACCACCCGCGCCACCAACCTAGTGACTGGCGGGGTGCCAAGCACTTCCTTTGTCTGACCCTCAAACTGTGGTTCCGGCAAACGCACCGTAACCACAGCAACCAGACCTTCCAGAATGTCTTCTTTAAGCACTTCTTCGCTGGATTTAAGAATGCGGGTACCTTCAAGAGATTTAGCGAAAGCCCTAGTCAAACCACGCTCAAACCCCTGTATGTGGGTGCCACCTTTACCAGTGGCAACGATGTTTACAAACGAACGCACACAACTGTCATAGCCGTTTACCCAACGCAAGGCGATGTCGATGTCAAGAGTGCGCTCAACATCCATCGGTGTCATTACGCCGTTATCATCAAGCATCGGAACAGTTTCCATGAACTGTTCCCGACCCACCAGACGCACTACATCGGTGACAGGTGCGCCCTCAGATAAGAAATCGACAAACTCGACAATACCGGCAGCGTGACAAAACTCTTCGACACGCTCCTGCTCGCTATCGCGCCGATCAGTGACCACAAGCCGCAGACCTGGCACCAAAAACGACGTTTGCCGAGCACGTTCCAACAGTTGCGTAAACGACAAGTTGGCATCTTTTAGAAATATTTGTCGATCTGGCCAGTACCGCACCCGCGTACCGGTGATGCCTTTTGCAGTTTTAGCCAATTTGCTGAGCACGTTACTTGGAGTGAAGTTCGCACTAGGCTCCTCACCTGCAAAAACGCCGGGCACTCCGCGCTGGAAACTCATACCCCAAGTGGTGCCGCCCCGATCAACTTCCACATCTAGCCGAGAGGAGAGCGCATTGACAACCGATGCCCCCACACCATGTAACCCGCCAGCCGCACCATAGTTTGAACTATCGAACTTCCCTCCAGCGTGCAGTTTCGTGTAAACCACCTCGACACCGGTAAGCCCTGTCTTTGGCTCAATATCCACCGGGATACCGCGCCCCTGATCATGCACTGCAATAGAACCATCCGCATTCAACCAA
>JAIRZI010000018.1 GCA_031267295.1 Propionibacteriaceae bacterium
GCCAACTACCGCACCGTAAGCAACACCCTAGCCCGCAGCAGAATCCGCACCTGAAGATAAGCAACTGCGCCACCGACGAACGGCAGGAACGGCCACAACCGCAACCAGATAAGCAATCCGGGTACTGCGAACACCACCAACAACATCGGCAACAACCAAAGTTTGAGAGCAAGAAGCGTTCGTCCAGCGAAGCGCAAAGTGGCTAACGGATGCAAACCCTCAGATAAAGCCACTGCGTATGTGCAACCAACCAAACAAACCAGCAACCCAAGCAGTAACACTTGCACGACTCCAAGCACTCTAAACACCGCAGTGGCTGGACGAAACACCAGATAGTAGTAACTGTTGAAAGCCAACACCACACTAACAACTAGTAACACCAGCCAACTAAGGGTTGCTCGTACAAAATCTCGTTTGAATGAAACAAAAAACGGTTTCACTAACTCCCGCTCGCCACGCACCACATGCCCCACCTGCACCGCAAACAGCCCGGCGGTGGCAGCGCCGATAGTCACTATCGGCAAACACGCCACCAACCACAGCAACCCGGGCACCGCCATATATCCGGCCTCAGTGCCCCACTGAAATAATCGCTCCGTGAGGTCTAACGGTTCTGAAACTGCCACCCCGGTCGTCTTAGCCGTCTTAACCGACGTGGCGCGGCTGGGTAGCTTATTCATTCATGTCCCATCTCGCAACAGCACAAGGTAAGGTTCAAGGGAATTATAAAAATCACGCAGCGCGCAACGAACCGGTGGCTATCAGCCGTCCATTTTTACGACTGAACAGCATGATGCCATCGCCGTCGATGTCGAAACGCACCCGCTGGCCTATGGTGTAGATCGCAGGGCCGAAAATGACACCAGTGATTAAGAACTCGCCGATCTGCAGCTTTACAGTGGTTTCCATACCAGTGGGCATCGACGAATATATTTCAGCTTCAAACGCGCCAGTGTCCCGGATTTCTACAAACTCCGGACGTACTCCAATCACAAAATCGTTCTCAGAATCACTAAACTCCTGCGGAGTACCACCCAGTTCACCACTGCGCGCCACTCGGTATTTGAAGTTGGATTCCTTGTTCTCTTTTTCAACATATCCTTTAAGCGCTTTGCGCGTAGCTGACGTTTCGGCAGTAGTCGCATCGGCTGTAGCCTGCGTCAGATACCACTTAGCAATCTGCACTTCATCGCTTGGGGTGAACTGCATGGCCTTATCTCCTAGCATCTTAAGGCTCACCTCCCGACCTTGCTGTGTGCCGGTAGCGTTACAGAAGTTGATCGCCGGGTTGCCCACGAAATCAGCAGAAAACAAATTCACCGGATGGTGATATACGCCGAGTGGAGCGTCATACTGCTGCAATACACCGTTGTCCATCAGGCAAATCCGAGTAGCAAGCGTCATCGCTTCCATCTGGTCATGGGTAACATAAACGAAAGTCGCCCCAGTGTCGATATGCAACCGTTGCAGTTCGGAACGCATCTCTAAACGCAGTTTCGCATCCAGGTTCGACAACGGCTCGTCCATGAATAGCACCGCCGGTTTGGGGGCTAGCGTGCGGGCGATAGCGACGCGCTGCTGCTGACCGCCGGAAAGCTCGGACGGGTAGCGTTTCAAAAACGACCCAATTTTAACGATGTCGGCCACCTCATCCACGCGGGCTTTGATCATCTCCTTGGTGTACGTTTTGTCGTTTTCCAACCCGAACGCAATATTCTGATACACCGTCATATTTGGCCACAGCGCATAGTTTTGGAACAGGAACCCGACATGACGCCGGTTTGGCGGCACGTCAATACCTGCCGCCGAATCAAACATCACTTCGTCGCCGATTGTGATGCGCCCCGAGGTGGGGGTCTCTAATCCGGCGATCATGCGTAGCGTGGTGGTTTTGCCGCAACCGGACGGGCCGAGCAACGTAACGAAAGCATTGTCGTCAATCACCATAGAGAGATCATCAACGCCGTAGAAACCCTTCCAGCGTTTAGTGACGTTGGTCAATGTAATCTGGGGCATATCAGTTACCTCCAATACCCTTGTCTAAGCTAGCGTCGGTGAGCTTATTGACCACCGCATTGCAGATGAGAATAGTGATAATCAACATCAAGTTGATTGCAGATGAGAAAGCATATAGTCCCATCTCATCGAAGTAGTTGAGTTCTGTGGTGATAATTTTTGTCTGCGAACAGAGCAACATGAACAGTGTCATCTCGCGCAACGCCGTCATAAACGGCAACATGTAACCGGAGATGATGGAACTCTTTTGAATTGGCACGATGATGCGTAACATCCGTTTCCACCACGGAATGTCTTGGATGATCGCCGACTCTTCAATTTCGTTTGACAATTGAAGCATTGAGTTAAGCGATGCTCGGGAAGCAAACGGAATGTACTTGATAGTGCCAGCGATAATCAGCAGTAGGAATGTGTTGAAGATTCCCATAGACGACCCGAAGATGAAGAATGCCACACCGACCGCCAGTGACGGCATCAGATACGGCAGAAATGCCATATTATTGACGAAGTTTGCCCAACGGCTGCGCCGGTTTTTGGCGACGCAGTAGCCAACCAAAGTGCCGATGGTGCCAGCGGCCAACGCCGACATTGCGGCTACCCAGAACTGCCCGGCAAAACCTTTCCAAATCGTTGAATTATAAAGCACGCCTAGCTGGCCGTACATCCCGTTTTCGGAAAGATTTTCACTAGTTATCCACCATTTTGTGGTGAGTGATTCAAAGCCGCCGCCGGTGAGGAACGAGTAGTCACCCGGGTTAGGTAGAAACGTTTCCAGCGCAAATGAGAACATCGGATACAGCGAAGTGAACAACGTGAGCACCACAAAAACGCTGGCGATAAGCCACTTGCCGATGGCTCCGAGATTCACCTCTTGGGTTTGTCCCGATTTGCCGGTAACAGTGGTGTAACTCTTTCTACCTGACGTGGTGAGTTGGTTAGCGACCAACATGATGATACCGAACACCATCATCTCCACCGCCAAGATGCTTGCTTGCCCCTGCCGGTTGACGCTCATCTCCACATAGCGCGTAGTCAAAGTGGAGAACTTCAAATAGTGCGGCACCGGATAAGAACCCATTGACGACGAGAATACCAACAGGATTGTTGACATGATCGCCGGAGTAATCATCGGCAGAGTTATTCGCGAAAAAACTTTCCATTTCGCAGTGTTGAGTATCACTGCCGCTTCTTCGAGATTAGCATCCATGTTACGGAAGATGGCACCGATCAGAATGTAAGAAAACGCCGAGTAATGCAACCCCAAAACCACAAATGACGGGAATAGTCCCTGGCAAAACCACGCTGGTGCGTGAACGTCAAACACCGCCGCCAACAGACCGTCGGAACCACCGGTGACCGCAGACGATTTGAACAAGTTCTGCCATACCACCGCTAGCGTCCACTGTGGCATCATGTATGGGAAGATGAAAATTGCCGACAAATATTTTTTGAATTTGAGGTTGGTGCGGGTCACTAAGTAAGCGAAGAAACCGCCATATACGATAGCGAAGAGGCAAGAAAGTGCGCTCATCAATACCGTGTTGACGGTGGGGTTCCAGAAGTTCTGAGCGAACAGCCGTTCTTTGACAAAACTGGAACGGTCAACCAGATCACTCCAGTTGAATATGGTGTATCCGCTCATCAAACCGGTGCGCTCGGAATCCACCGAGCCGGGATGCACCGTTATGGTATCAATCAGAATGGAAAACAACGGAGCCAATGTGGTGATGGTCACCACGATGCCTAACACCAACAACAACCCATTTTGCGGTTTACTAAAATAAGTCGTCACTCTGCGCAGGACTGGCGAACCAGTCGGCGACCCAACGGGGAGGGGCGCTAACGGCGGGGCGACAGTAGTATCTAACGACATGCTCACCTTCCCAACATTTACGAACGCGGACGACGCGCGGGAAAACTTCCCACGCCGTTTTCGACTAGCGATCAGAGCGCAACTAGCTGCGGGCATTTCGCAAACTCGCACCTAGCGGCTGAATATCCGATCAACACTATTTTTTTGATTACTAGCTGGAGTGAAACCCCGCATCCCAGACCTTGTGAATGGGGTGAAAAACCTTCCATCACAAGATCTGGGACGCACATACCACCAGCTAAACCGACAGCATATGAGCGCTCAGCGCGTGCTAGCTGCTAGCTGCCACATCAATCCAGTCGGATAAGTTGGCAGATACCTTAGCGGCATACACCGGGTCTTCCAGCACTAGACGACCGCCAGTAGCGGAAGTCCACCAGTCGTAACCCTTGTCATTGTTAGCTGGGAACTTGTTCACACCATCAATGAAACCATCTTTGCTGTGATCTTGATTGATGGCTGGATTTGCCGAGTAACCGCCAATGTCCTTACCCCAAGCGGCGAAGCCGTCGTACTCGGTGACCATGAACGAGATGAACGCAGCAGCCGTCCAGGGCAGTGGGCTGGTTTTCGGAATCATCAAATAATGTTTGTATCCGAAACCACCAGGACCAACGTAACCGTCTTGATAAGCAGCGATAGTCACATTTGTAGCCGAAGCAGTGGTCGATTCTTCAACAGAACGCAGCTTTGAATAAACAATGAGAGCAGACTGGCCAGAAGCCGACGTGGTAACTAGTTCGTTGCAGATTGGGCCGTCGTCAGTCTTCTCGTTGTACTGTGTCACCCACAACTTAATCCACGCCAACGCATACTTAGCGTTCTCGCCCTCCAAACCAAGGCCACTTACGTCACCCGCAACCTCATCAACAGTATTTTGGAAATATGCCTGCTGGTCGGCGGGCAACTTATCAAACGCAGCTTTCAGATAACCTGCATAAGTAGGCTCGGTGAGCATGTACAAGAAGTTCTTGCCCACTGGTTCAGAATTGACACCCATGAACATCGGTGCGGAATCCTCAGTAACGAAACTCCACACGTTGCTGTAGTCGGCATCCGAGTCAAGATTGTTGAACATAAACACTTTAGAGAGCGTTTGCAACGCTAACGGAGTGCCGTTGTCTACAACGTTCACGCCAGTGGCATCCCGCCAATCTTTTGGAATGTAGTTCAACAAGTTACCCGTGTTGATCATCTTCGTTTGAATCTGATTGCCGTCTTGAATAAGTGTCATCGAATAGTTATGAGTAGCGGAAGTGACATCGGCGTTTAGCAACGTAAAGATTGAATTGTTCTTCGGCTGGTTCCATTCGATTTTTCCGGTGTAGCTCGGATCAATGGCTTGCAACGCAGCAATAAACGCAGTGGCAGCAGTGGCACCGCGGCTAGAGTTGCCGATACCGTTCAGTGTTTTCCCATTCGACTCTTCGATAGCTTTCAGGAATAGTTCCTGGTTAGTCATCCCTTCGGCTTGCGCAATAATCGCAGCAACGCCGGTAAGTTCCGTCGACTTAGTGGGATCGGGGGTTCCTTTATCGCCAGAACACGCCGAAATGCCAAGCATCGAAGCGGCCAATAGACAAGCAACCGTTACTTGTAGCGCTTTCTTCATAGGTTCTCCTTATATGAAAACTCAAACTGATAGCCGGTACTCGCATACTTCACCGACACCGTTGTCAGTTTGTGTCGGAACTTCCTGCCCGACTATTTCACTCTACGGCTTACTCGACAAACATCAAATTAATTTACGTTAAATAAGTATTTCCTCAGGAGATGGTGGCTCCGGCAGCGTGATTAGCGGCGTTTTCTTAAGAAGATTTTGTTGAGCTGTTCAAGAATCAAACTGTTCGCGCTAACTTTTACCGTCCAAGGCTTGCCCTATGGTAATACTGACGTGTACATGTTGGGTTTGCGTAGATGGTGGGTTTGCGTGGCCGTCATAAAACGAGACCAACCCCAGTATTAAATGGGCGAATTCTAGTGGTCGTTGCAACACTTGTTCTTTTCCATCTGCGCCATTAAACGAAACGGACCCGGATAAACCCCATTTCTTGCCCTGCACACCCTATTTAATCAAAATGGGTGGCTTGCTGAGTGCGGCGAGATTAACACGAGCGTAGGTGGGGTGTAGTTGACCCCGTTTTCCGTAACACATGACTAACTTAGGAGTGTGTCTATTATGAGTGTTGTGGGGTATCGGAGGAAGTTCATGTCGGAGTATCGGTATGAGGTGGCGCTTTTGGTGATTGATTCTGGTAGGAGTATCGCTGAGGTTGCTCGTAGTATCAGTGTCGGGGAAGCTTTGTTGGGACGCTGGGTAGCGAAAGAACGTGGTGTAAGTGGGGTTCGGGGGGAGGTGGTGGAGAGTGAACGAGACGAGTTAGA
>JAIRZI010000056.1 GCA_031267295.1 Propionibacteriaceae bacterium
GCGTTTATGACTGGATTGCTTCGCGTCCTTGCGGTCGCTCGCAGTGACGGGCGATAAGTAAGCGCATGATGCGTAACACCACTTTGAATAACTCTGATTTAAGTTCAAGGTTTACACCACCACAACCACTTCCGCACTAAAATGGCGAACTCGGGTTCTAATACATCTGGCGGACGAACTGAACACCCATTACCCGATGCAGCAGCAGAGTGCCCGATTAAGTCGTTCCGGTGACGTACACCGAGAAAATCAGTGTTTACCTAAGCTAGCGGTTTCACTCTGAACGTGGTTGTTTTACCTTCGTAACTGATTGCAAGCGTCTCCTCAGCAAGTGCTGCCGTAGCGGCAACAGGTGGCGCGGCGGCTAGCTCTTTCGCAACCGATTTCGGCCCCGCCGCCCGGGAAGAGAAGAACTTTTCCGCCACCTGCGGGAACATGGCATAAGTCAGCACGTCCTCTTCGCTACCGTCAAATCCGGCGAGTTTTCCGGCCTCAGTTGCTAGTGTGCTCCACTCTGGGGGCAACAAATCGGCTGGCCGGACATCAATCGGCTGTTTAGCGCTGGAGGTTTTCGCGAGTTGCACCACCGCAGCGTCACGCGGTGCCGGAGACGCACCGTAGTAACCCAGCATGATGTCTGCAAACTCGCCTGTCATGCGAGCATATTTGCCAAACATCACATTGAACACCGCTTGGGTGCCAACTATCTGTGACGACGGGGTGACCAACGGTGGGTACCCGGCAGCTTTGCGTACTACCGGCACTTCGGCCATCACGGCTTCCACTTTGTCGGCGGCATCCATGCTTTTCAGTTGGCTCTCCATATTTGAGAGCATCCCGCCGGGGATTTGAGATTCGAAGATGCCGGTGTCAACGAGAGTTTTAGATTCAAATTCGGCGTACTTCGGGCGAATTTTCTTGAAATGAGCGCTGATCGCGCGAAGACGATCACTATTGAGTTCCGCAACGTACGCGGTGCCCTCCAACATCTCTACCACGCTCTCGGTGGGGTTGTGTCCCGGTCCAAGGCTCATCGCCGAAATGGATGTGTCAAGCACATCTGCGCCTGCCTCAACGGCTTTTAGTAAACTCGCCTGGGTGACACCGGTGGTGGAGTGACAATGCACCGACACGACAGTATCGCCGTAAACTTCTTTGATGGCGCGCACAATGTCATACGCCGGTTGTGGTTTCAGTAACGCCGCCATGTCTTTCAAGCAGATGGAGTCGGCACCCATATCGATGAGTTGTCCCGCAAGTTTCACATACCCTTCGGTGGTGTGTACCGGCGAAATGGTGTAGCAGATGGTGCCCTGCGCATGTTTACCAGCAGCTTTCACCGCAGCCATTGCATGTTGCAGATTACGAGGGTCATTCATGGCATCAAACACTCGGAAAATATCCATGCCGTTGTCGGCGGATTTCTTGACGAATCGATCCACCACTTCGTCTTGATAATGCCGGTAGCCAAGTAGATTTTGGCCGCGCAGCAACATCTGTAACTGCGCATTCGGCATCAGGCGGCGGAAAGTACGCAACCTAACCCAAGGGTCTTCATTCAGAAAACGAATGCAGGAATCATAGGTAGCTCCACCCCAACACTCGACTGACCAGTAACCGGCAGCGTCAATGTCCGCACAAGCTCCCATCAGGTCTTCCGTAGACATTCGGGTAGCGAGCAGACTCTGGTGTGCATCGCGCAACACCAGTTCGGTGATGCCAACTTTGCGCGGCGCAGTTGTTGTTATAACAGTTTTTTTAGGTGTAGCCATAGCTTGATTATCGCACTTGTAAACGGCTAGCTTATAGTTTCGTAGATCAATAGCATTTTTGCATCATCTCCGGCCTGCCCACGCTTTATCGCAAAGACTCTTTTGTGGATAACTCAAAACTGTGCCAAATTATCCACAGTTACAGAATTTGTTGGCCGATTCTTCTTAAGTCGCACTAGAGATAGTACGACCCGCACGGACGTAAAGTACGTCGAGCCGGGTAGGAGGAGAGATGTCCAGCATTAAAAATCGCTTCGCTGAACTTGTGTGCATTCGTCCGACATGGGTGCGCACGCTGTGGCGACGTTCCGAACGCGGTATGGCTACTGCTGAATACGCTATTGGTATTCTGGCTGCCGTCGCTTTTGCGCTTGTGTTATTGAAAGTGTTTCGATCAAACGGATTCCTAGGACTAATCACTCAACTTGTAGCAAAGATCATCTCAACCATTTTGGGGTTCTTCTGAGATGGCTGCCGGAGCTAAGCGGCTCGCTCGGCTGGGAACTGATGCGCATATCCGTTCCCAGCCGGGCAACCGGGGAATGACAACATTAGAGTTAGCCGTTGGAGTGCTAACAGTCTCCATACTGGCTGCCATTTTAGCTTGGGGGGTATCCCTAATGGTGGTTTACAACCACTGCTCCGACACCGCTGCCGCAGTAGCTCGCTATATGGCTATCGGTGATACCTCCAAAGCAAAGCAAGCCCGACAAAATGCACCAACTGGAGCCACCATATCGGTAATTGAGCGGAGCACCACAGTAGAAGTAGTGGTTAGCGCTGATGAACGTTTTGGGCTAATCGGCCCAATTCACTTAGTAAGCAGTTTCACTCAACTAAAGGAACCGAAATGATGCCACTACGCAACACCTCACAGCACAACTCACTTTGCCGACAACGCGGTTCTGGCACAGTGCTTATCGCTACAGTGATGCTGGTGCTAGCAGTAGTTGCCGGGGTGGCGTTTACACTGACTAGTTGGACGGCCTGCTTGCACCGTGCCCGCAATGCCGCAGATTTGGCTGCGCTCGCTGGAGCTAGTGCCTACCAAGCAGGGTTGCCCGCGTGTAAAGCGGTAACTAACTCGGCCAAAGTAAACCGTGCCACTGTCACAGACTGTCAGATACGCAGCAACAGTATCGACTTCATGGTTCAGGTAACAGTTTCGGTGCCACTCCATCCTAAATTGCCGTTTGGAAGCAACTTCGCAACAGCTATCTCAAAAGCTGGTGCCATCGGATAGTTACGCTTATCACTCATGGGATAAACTTCGCTGGGATGCGCTTTCAAAACTCAACATAGTTGACGCGACTAAAAGCTAGCTAACGTTCATAAGGTATGGTCATGTGCATAACTTCTAAGATAGCTCGGGTGATGGTGAGTGCGTCGCCAGCCGATTTGATAATGGATTAAGACTAAAACTTGACAACTGCATAACGCATCGAAACAGAACGCAGCCGTTCATTACCGACTGTGAGAACGACAAACTAACAGGGACGGGTAAGTAAAGCTAGTGACAACCGAACGAGAAAAGAAAACGTTGGTGATCGTCGAATCACCAGCGAAAGCCAACAAGATTGCCGAATACCTCGGTAGGGGCTATACCGTGGAAGCAAGCATAGGTCATGTGCGTGACCTGCCTGCCAAAGATTCTGAGGTGCCAACAAAATACAAACAGCGCACTAATTTGGTGACTGGTATACAAGAAGACTTCTCTCCAATTTATGTGGTGCCGCAAAACAAACGCGCAACAATCAAGAAACTCAAAGAGGTGTTGGCGGAATCTGACGAACTGCTGTTAGCCACTGATGAAGACCGCGAAGGAGAGGCGATTTCTTGGCATTTGCGTGAAGAGTTGCGGCCAAAAGTGCCAACGAAACGCATGGTATTCCATGAAATCACCCCAAAAGCTATTCGGGAAGCGGTGGCAAAACCCCGAGCGCTTGATCTTGACTTGGTATCTGCTCAAGAAACCCGCCGCATCCTTGACCGGCTATTCGGCTACGACCTCTCCCCAGTGCTATGGCGAAAAGGTTACAACGGACTTTCCGCTGGGAGAGTGCAATCAGTCGCCGTTCGGTTGATAGTTGACCGCGAACGCGAACGCATCGCTTTCACCCCGTCTGACTACACAGGAATCACCGCTCAACTGGGTGCCCCTGCTGGCGATTTCAAGAGCAAACTCACCGCTATCGCCGACCGACGAGTAGCCACCGGCAGCGATTTTGATGCCAACGGCAACCTGAAAGGTGTCGCTGTTCAACTCGTCTCTGACGCTGCCGCTAAGTTGGTTCCTCTGCTGCGCACTGCCAGTTGGAAAGTTACCCGAGTAGATGCTCGCCCCAAAACCTGGCGGCCGTCTGCTCCGTTCAGAACTACCACCTTGCAACAAGAAGCGGGGCGCAAACTCGGATTCACTACAGATCGCACTATGCGCACCGCACAACGATTATATGAGAGCGGATTCATAACTTATATGCGCACCGATTCCGTCGCGCTCTCCCAGCAAGCGATCACTGCGGCTCGAACCCAAATTGAGCAACTCTACGGTGCCAGTTATCTACCCGCCACCAGTCGAGTGTATGACTCAAAGGTCAAAAATGCACAGGAAGCCCATGAGGCTATCCGTCCTGCCGGTGAAAGTTTCGTCATGCCCGAATCCACCGGGCTTAGCGGTGATGAACTCCGGTTATATGAACTGATCTGGAAGCGCACCATAGCGTCCCAAATGCTTGATGCCAAAGGGGAAAGTGTTTCTGTTGTTATCACCGCATCCCTTGAACGCCCTGTGGAGATAGCCGACTTTGGTTTAAGTGATACCGCACGCTTCAATGCATCCGGCGAAACGGTGACGTTCCCCGGCTATCGAAAGGCGTACATAGATTCAGTGCTACGCCCAGACGGCGCAGAAGACGACACCGCCGAAACCACCGCAGTATTGCCGCCACTTACCGCAGATCAAACACTGGTGTTGCGTGAGGTATCTGCTGACGACCATGTCACCAAACCACCAGCGCGTTACACCGAGCCAGGTCTAGTAGCGAAACTGGAAGAGCTTGAGATTGGTCGCCCATCTACTTATGCTTCCATCATCGCCACCATAATCAATAAAGATTATGTGTTTCATAAAGGAAAAGCCTTAGTGCCTACCTGGACAGCGTTTGCCGTCACCAAACTGCTAGAACAGCACTTCGGGCATCTGGTGGATTACAAATTCACTGCCGATTTAGAGCAGCAACTCGATCTAATCGCAGAAGGTGCGGCCAAAGGTTTAGACGTGCTACATAGTTTCTATTACGGTGCGGAATCTGGCGTAACTGACAAAAAAATGGGTTTAAAGCCGCTAACCACTGCGGTAGAAAACATTGATGCTCGCGCACTCTCCACTTTCACAATTCCACACAGCGACCTTGTTGTTCATGTGGGCAAATTTGGCACCTATGTGGAAGCATCAGACGGTCACAGAGGCAACGTACCGGGTGATCTTCCCCCCGATGAACTGAGCGCTGACGCAGCATACGAACTACTAAACGTAGCCGATTCCAGCCGAACACTCGGCACCAATCCCGCTACCGGAAGGCAGGTAGTGGCCAAAGTTGGACGATTCGGACCTTACGTCACCGAAGTATCAGGAGAAGCCGTCTCTACAACGATTCTTGCTACTGAGACGGATTCGCCCGAGACGAAGAATGACCACAATACGAAAAACGCTGGCGCTAAAGAACCCAAGATGCCAACCGCATCTTTATTCAAATCAATGAGCATCGACACCATCACGCTAGCTGATGCCCTAAAACTGCTGAGCTTGCCCCGCACACTCGGCACTGCCCCGGATGGCGAACCCATCACCGCAACCGTCGGCCCCTATGGCCCATACGTAAGGAAAGCTAAAGAATACCGCTCTTTAGCTACCGAAGATGCTCTGTTCACCATCACCTTAGACGAAGCACTGGCGTTGTTGGCGTTACCTAGGTTCCAAGCCAGAGCAGCTACTCGTAATACTGCCCGCGAACTCGGTACTAACCCCGCAGACGGAAGAACTGTAACCGTCAAAGACGGCAGATACGGCCCTTATGCGAGTGACGGTGAAGTAAATGCGACGCTGCCACGCGGAGTAGACGCGGCCGCTATCGAGTTAGAGCAGGCTATTGAGCTGCTCGCCGCCAAGCGAGCTAAAGGGCCAAGCCCCAAGCCCACTACTGGCAGAAAGCGAACCCGATGACCGGGGTATTCATTGTTTTAGAAGGCGGCGATTCCGTAGGTAAATCCACGCAGCTACGCTGGTTGACGGCAAGCCTACAACAAGCTGGCATTGCCTACTTGAGCACTTTTGAACCGGGCGCTACTTGGTTGGGGGGGCACCTGCGGCAGTTGGTGCTTGATACGAACTCCGGTGACATCTGCCCCCGCGCCGAAGCTCTGCTATACATCGCCGACAAAGCACAGCACGTCACCGAGTTGATTCTTCCAGCACTAGCTGCCGGCAAAGTGGTGATTTCCGATAGATATGTGGATTCCACAATCGCCTACCAAGGGGGAGGGCGCGAACTCAGCCCCGAAGAGGTGGAACAAGTTGCCCGCTGGGCTACTGGTAACCTCAGACCCGACCTCACCGTGTTGCTAGACGCTGACCCAGCGGAAGCTGTCGCCACCTTGACAAGCAAGGATCGTTTGGAAAGTGCCAGTATCGAACTGCACCGCCGAGCGCGGGAAACTTTTCTTAGTATCGCTGCCGCCGACCCAGCACACTACTTAGTACTTGCCGCTCATGCACCGCAGGAGATTATCGCCGCAGCAGTGCGAAAACGCCTAGTCACATTGGGGTTATACCTATCAGCACCAACTACCATGCCTGAGCAATGAGTATCACCACACGCAGCGACACTACCCACTTTCATAGCCAACTCCACTTGCCGCCCAAGATAATTCAAAGTAACCAACATGGCAGCAGCACCTGATACTCACATGTGATTGGCAGCGGGAAGATTGCCCACACCCTCCCAAACCAACAACAAAACCCACCACACCCTAAACCGATAAAAGCCTGCTTTAAGGATGCAACTGTCGGTGCCATCTGTCATGCTTAGACTGTGAATACCGACCTCAACCTAGTTGCACCATCCGCTACCGTGCCGGATAAGGTTGTTTCACGCCCAACTACGGTAGCTGCTAGCAGCAGTGGGCAGTTCACTCCCGACAAAATCACTAAACCGTCTGGAGTGTGGGCTACCCTTGCTGGTCAAAGTCGCGCCGTCGAAGTGCTCAGCAGAGCGACGCAAGGTGCCGAACACGCCATGACACACGCTTGGCTTATCACCGGGCCACCCGGTTCCGGGCGCTCTATCGCTGCCAAAGCCTTTGCAGCAGCGCTGCAATGCCCCCAAGGAGGGTGCGGACAATGTACGGAGTGTCACACCTCACTAGCTGGATCACACCCAGATGTTCTGCTAGTGCGCACTGAACGGCTTTCTATCGGAGTGGATCAAGTACGCGAACTGGTACGCCGAGCAGCGATGACCCCCACCAAGGGACACTGGCAAGTGTTAGTCATTGAAGATGCCGACCGCATCACTGACTATGGAGCAAACTCCTTACTCAAAAGCATCGAAGAACCACCGTTGCGCACCGTCTGGGTGTTATGCGCCCCCAGTTCGGAAGACGTGATCCCTACCATCCGCTCCCGCTGTCGAGAACTACGTTTAGTGTCGCCCACCGATGCCGTAGTAGTCGATCTGTTAGTAAATCGTGACGGTATCAGCCCATCCCTAGCCGCCGAAGTGGCTCGTATCGCTCAAGGGCACGTCGGCAAGGCTCGCGGATTAGCCAATGATCCTGCAGAACGGGAAGCTCGCCAGTTACTACTCACAGTACCCACTCGGCTTACCAGCGTGGGCGCTTGTCTCGAAGCCGCCGGTAGCATCGTATCCCAGGCGGAGATGAGTGCTAAAGCAGAGGCGGCAGCGCTTAACACTCGGGAACGAGCCGAAACTGAGGCGCTCTATACCGCCGCAAAAGGGGGCGTGAAATCCCGCGAAGCACAGGCCGCTTTACGTCGTCTTGACGAAGAACAAAAAGCCCGCGAGAAACGATTGCAACGCAACCGTCTTGATTCAGCACTCACAGAACTTGCCACTTGGTACCGCGATGTGCTTGCTATGCAGCTTGACGCTACCGCTCCCTCAGCAACATCGAACTCCGCAACAACTCCGCCACCTGAACAGCAACCAACAGTTAACATCATCAACTTGGCGCTTCGCACTGGCATCGCTCAGATGTCCGCGTCTTGCAAACCCGAACACACTATCCGCTGCTTGGATGCCATTTTGCAAACAAGAATTGCCATTGAATCCAACGTTTCTCCGCTGTTAGCGTTCGAGACGATGCTGTTAACATTGGGTAATCAGTGACAACAAATACCCGAGCATTTAGCGTATCCTCTGCGAATACGACTACTAATACCACACTGTAAGTCGCAGCGAAAACCAAAAGACCACTCAATTAAGCCGTCTAAGTCAGTAGCGTCGCACTGCTGCTTAACGAAGCGCTGAATAACGCTGCGCACCACCCCATTTCGTCGTTTAGCGCGGATTTTAGTGTTGATTACTGATTTGACTAGGTGATTAGATAGTACCTGAGTTTCCCGTTTTTGGATGGTTTTGAAGTTGGATACGGGTTTAGTTAGGTATTTCGCTGTTACTTTGGGGTGGTTTCCTGCACCAAAACGGAATATCGTATCTGAGGTTAGCGACAAAATTGTGTGCCTTTTCGGATTAGCGACAAAATTGTGTACCTTACTTCGGATGTGCC
>JAIRZI010000060.1 GCA_031267295.1 Propionibacteriaceae bacterium
GCTCTGCCGACACGCTCGACCGACTGCCAGACATGTTTACTGCACTAACTGCGCAAGACATTAAACCTCAGGTTTGCTTTCTAGAAGCAACCGATGAGGTGATTGTGCGTCGTCAGGAATCGAACCGCCGCCCGTTACCTTTGCAAGGCGGTGGTACATTGCTGAACGGTATCGCAAAGGAACGGGCGATACTTTCAGGCCTACGCGGCGTTGCCAATGTGGTGTTAGATACCTCAAACCTCACTGTTAACCAGTTAGCGGTTCGAATGAATCATCTGTTTGGTTCTGATGCGGACGGGCATCCCAGTGTGTTGGTGATGTCGTTTGGGTTCAAAAACGGCGTGCCACTTGATGCCGATATGGTGCTTGATGCCAGATTCTTACCCAATCCATACTGGGTGCCGGAACTTCGTTCACTAACCGGACTAGCGTCTCAGGTACGCGATTTTGTGATGGCACCGCCTCCGGCGAAGATATTTCTAGATCATGTCGTCCAACTGCTGGCGGTGACTTCTCCAGGATATATGCATGAGGGTAAACGGGCGCTCGCTGTCGCTATCGGCTGCACCGGCGGTAGACATCGTTCAGTGGTACTAGCGGAACAGTTAGCGGCTCGATTGCGCTGTGCTGAGCAGACGGTGTCGGCACTACACCGCGATATTGCTGTAAAGTAACCAGCGGCTCTTTCACCAGGAAAGGCGAACTGTTTGGTATCCCAGCAGCAGTGTATGACTAGTTTCTTAAAAGAATGAATTATGAAAGAATGCTAAGGTGGCATTGACACAAGATTTAAAAGCTGAACTCGCAACTATTCCAGAGTTGAAGACTGCTGCTCGTCGGGTGGAAGCTGCGGCGATGCTACGGTTCGCCGGAGGATTGCACATGGTGGCTGGTCATCTGGTCATTGAGGCGGAGTTTGATACCGGTGGTGCGGCTCGGCGGTTGCGTACCACCATCAGTGACGTTTACGGTCTCGATTCCGAACTGCTGGTCATTAACCCTTCCGGTATCAAACGCTCAACTCGCTATATGGTGCGGTTAGTGCGTGACGGTGAGGCGTTGGCGCGACATGCCGGGTTGATTGATAGCTATGGACGTCCGGTGCGCGGATTGCCCGCAGTAGTGGTCAGTGCGCCGACAGTGGAGCAGGTCGCGGTGTGGCGCGGTGCGTTCCTAGCTCGTGGTTCGCTGACTGAACCAGGAAAATCCACCTCACTTGAGATCACCTGTCCTAGTTCCGAAGCGGCGTTGGCGCTCGTCGGTTCTGCTCGTAGATTGGGTATCTCTGCGAAAGCTCGCGAAGTACGCGGTGTTGATCGAGTAGTGGTGCGGGATGCTGAAGCGATCTGCCAGTTACTTACACGCATGGGTGCCCATGATTCGGTACTCATTTGGGAAGATCGACGGTTGCGTCGTGAAGTGCGAGCTTCCGCGAATCGATTGGCTAATTTTGATGATGCCAACTTGCGGCGCAGTGTGCGAGCAGCGGTAGCCGCCAGTGCCCGAGTACAGCGCGCTATCGAGATTTTGGGCGAAGACATCCCAGAACACCTGCTGGTAGCGGGCAAACTACGCATCCAGAATCAGCAAGCTTCTTTGGAAGAGTTGGGTGCGTTGCATGACCCGCAACTCACTAAAGATGCTATCGCTGGTCGGATACGTCGCTTATTGGCGATGGCTGACAAGGCAGCTTCCGAACAGGGGATGCCAGGCACCGATGTTGGGTTGGCAAGCAACTTCACTGCAGATTTTGCTGCCGAGATTTACTAAAAGACCATCGGCCACAAGTGAGAGCGTCAGTTGCGCTTAAGGAACAATACGAAACGGTGCCAAGTACGCACCATAATGTAGTGGGTTTCTCCGTCATTGCGAGGAGCGCAAGCGACGAAGCAATCCAGAAAGGTAACCACTGAACAAAAGAGGTTTTTGTTCAGTGAATTCGAGTTGGAAAGATTCACATAAGTGGCACTTAAGTAACTGGTTTGCTTCGCGCCCCTTTTGGTCGTTCGCAATGACGGGCGATAAGTAGTCGCATGATGTATATCACCACTTTGAATAGCTCTGATTTAAGCCCACGGTTTACACCACCATAACCACGTCCACACTAAAAAGGAAAACTCGGGTTCCAACGGTATGGGGCGCAGTTAGTTGAAGAAGTATTTTCCGTATTTGATAATGATGACCATCGCTAACCCTACTAACATCAGGAACGCCATCAGCATGTCAAGGTTGTAGCTGACGGCTGTTTCCAGTTTTTTACGCAGCCCGGCGGGCATATATAACCCTTGGTCGCGGATGTTTACCCGGAACAGGTCAAACCATTCCAAAATAGTGGTTACTGTGATCACCAGACATAGCGGGCAGAAGATGTGAATGACGAACGCGGATTGGTAAAACAGCCATAAGGCAAACACGATAGCTAGAGTGTAGAACCCTTGCAGAAAAAACATGAACAGCCGTGAGAACTGCGAACCCATCAGTTTGGCTATGGCTACGCATAACACCACTGTTTCAAATAGGATTCCCCAGAAAGCATTAGGGAAACCGACAAGAGTTGCCTGCCAGGTTTTGGCGACTGCACCGCACGACATATAGCTGTTAATGTCGCAGTTCAACACTAGGTCTGGTTCGCTAGCGATCAACCAGGAGTCTACTGAGAGTATGAACGACACCAGCAAAGCGAGCGCGGAACAGAGCGCCATTGACCCGAACAGCCATAAGTCGCTGAGAAAGAAACTTTTCGGTATTAAACCAGCATCCACGTCGGCGTAGTCTTGCGCGTTATAGCCATTCGACGGTGATGTTGGGGGGGGTTCGTCGCCCATGTGCGCCACGGCCTTTCACGCTACTGATGTTTTCTTAAGTTGTGATAATACGGTATCTGGCTGAATGTTAGCTGAACAAAACCTGTGTGATGGTTGTGTGTCGGGGTGTCAGTCGAAGCAAAACTGGCGGCAGTAGTTGCCATAAACCACTTTAATTTGCGCAGTTAGTTCTTTTCGTTATTTATGCGTAAGAACATTGTAGTATTTCGCCCGCAGCGCTAAGACACCTAGTAGACTCTAGAGATTGATAACGGTGCGATGCGTGTCCAAGGGGATGCGTTTACGCCGTGCCACTTAAGGAGTAGCACATGACTGTCAGACTTGGCATCAACGGCTTTGGGCGGATTGGCCGAAACTTCTATCGCGCTATGCTCGCCCAAGGAGCGGATATTGACGTAGTTGCCGTGAACGATCTCACGGATAACGCCACCCTTGCGCACCTGTTGAAATACGACTCAATTTTGGGGCGTTTCAACGGTGAGGTTGGTTACGATGACAAATCAATCACTGCAGGTGGCGACACTTTCCAGGTGTTCGAAGAGAAGGATCCCGCCAAATTACCATGGGGCGAGTTAGGTGTTGACGTTGTCATCGAATCGACGGGGCGCTTTACCGATGCTACGCAGGCTAAAGCGCATATCGTCGCCGGTGCCAAGAAAGTTATCATCTCTGCTCCGGCAACCAATGAAGATGCAACGTTCGTCTTGGGGGTGAACGAAGACCAGTATGATCCGGCGCGGCATCACGTTATCTCTAACGCTTCTTGCACTACGAACTGCTTAGCGCCGGTTGCTAAGGTGTTGCAAGAGAAAGTTGGTATCGAGCGCGGCTTGATGACCACCGTTCACGCTTACACCGCCGACCAGAATCTGCAGGATGCTCCGCATAAGGATCTGCGGCGTGCCCGGGCTGCCGCGCTTTCGATCATCCCCACCAAAACCGGTGCCGCTCAGGCAGTAGCGTTAGTGATTCCAGAACTTAAAGGAAAGTTCGACGGTTTTGCACTGCGGGTTCCGGTGCCCACCGGTTCGGTAGTCGACTTGACGTTCGAGGCTAGCCGCGAAGTCAGTGTCGCTGAAATCAATGGTTATATGAAAGAAGCGGCGGACAGTTATCTGAAAGGTATTTTGGCCTACACCGAAGACCCCATTGTGAGTCAAGACATCGTATCCGATCCGCACAGTTCGATCTTCGATGCCAAATCCACCAAAGTGATTGGCAAGATGGTTAAAGTACTCTCCTGGTATGACAACGAGTGGGGCTATAGCTGCCGTCTGGTAGATCTCGCCCAACTTATCGGTGCTGCGCTTTAATTGATTAAGAAAGTTTTTTGTTGAGTCATGAAGTCCATCTCTGACTTGGGTGATCTGCACGGAGTGCGGGTAGTCATCCGGTGCGATTTTAATGTGCCGCTCAAGGGCGGTGTCATCACAGACGACGGCCGTATCCGCGCTGCACTGCCGACACTAAAGCAGTTGCTGGGGGCGGGTGCGCGAATGAGTGTGCTCGCACATCTCGGACGTCCCGGCGGCGAAGTGAATCCGAAATACACTCTCGCACCAGTAGCCATTCGCTTGGCGGAACTGTTGGGGCAACCGGTGCCGTTAGCCGCCGATGTGGTGGGTGCTAGCGCGCAGGCGCTATCGGCATCTCTTAACGATGGCGAAATTTGTATGGTAGAGAATGTGCGCTACGAACCTGCTGAGGAGTCGAAAGACGCAGCGCAGCGCAAGATACTTGCTGAAAAGTATGCCAAGTTGGGCGAGGTGTTCGTTTCTGACGGGTTTGGGGTGTTACACCGTAAGCAGGCCAGCGTATACGACATCGCCCAACTGTTGCCATCCGCTGCTGGCGCGCTAGTAAAAGCGGAGATTGAAGTGTTGGCGCAGTTAGTCGTCAACCCAAAACGACCGTTTGTGGTGGTGTTGGGTGGTGCCAAGGTGGCTGACAAGCTCGCAGTGATTGATAACCTGTTGCGAATCGCCGACACATTAGTGATTGGTGGTGGTATGGCATACACCTTTTTAGCAGCGCAAGGCTACGCTATCGGTAAGTCGATTCTTGACGAAGCTAACATCGGGACTTGTCAAAGGTATCTTGATACGGCAGCCGAGTTAGGCAAACGCATTGTGCTTCCAGTGGATACCGTAGTAGCGCCGGGGGTTGATTTCGAAACCGGTAAGGTTATCGGCGAAGTTTCGTTGGTGCCGATCACTGATATGCCGGACGATCAGGGGGGTTACGACATCGGTAGCGCCACTGAAAAATTATTCACTGATGTCATCCGCGCGGCTGATACCGTGTTCTGGAACGGCCCGATGGGAGTGTGTGAAGTGCCAGAGTTTGCTGCTGGTACTAAAGCTATCGCCCAAGCTCTCAGCGAAGTTGCCGGTCTTTCAGTTGTCGGCGGTGGTGATTCGGCTGCTGCGGTACGCGATTTTGGTTACTCAGATGCAGCTTTTGGGCATGTCTCTACCGGCGGTGGGGCATCTCTTGAATATCTTGAAGGTAAAACACTTCCCGGAATCGCAGTGCTGGAGGACTGATATGCCGCGCAAACCGCTGATCGCTGGTAACTGGAAGATGAACGTCAACCACATTGAAGCGGTTGGTTTGGTGCAGAAATTGGCGTGGGCGCTGGATGACTTTAAGTACAACCCTGCCAAAGCGGAGTGTTTGGTTATTCCGCCGTTCGTTGATTTGCGTAGTGTGCAGACGCTTATTGAAGCCGATAAAATGCCGCTCACTTGGGGGGCGCAGGATGTTTCCGAACATGAAAATGGCGCTTACACCGGGGATATTTCAGCAGAGATGCTGTTGAAGTTGGGTTGTAGTTATGTAATCATTGGGCATTCGGAACGGCGACAATATCATCATGAATCCGATTTTGTGGTCAACGAGAAAGCTCGCAATGCGCTAGCAAAAGGACTCACCCCGATAATCTGCGTAGGTGAGGGGTTGGAAGTGCGGCGCGCCGGCGAGCAGGTGCAGTTCACATTGGAACAAGTGGCTGCCGCGTTGGAAGACCGAATTCCCGAACAAGTGGCAAAGGTGGTTATCGCTTACGAACCCATCTGGGCTATCGGTACTGGCGAGGTGGCCACCCCCGAAGATGCCCAAGAAGTGTGTGGCGCGATTCGAGGCAAGCTTGCCGAACTGTACGGCGATGAAGTAGCTGAGCAAGTACGAGTGTTATACGGCGGCTCGGTGAAAGCGTCCACTATTGTCGCGCTGATGGTGAAACCCGATATTGATGGAGTGCTAGTGGGAGGTGCTAGCTTGAACCCGGATGAGTTCGCGTTCATCGTCAGGTTTTATGAGGTGAGTCAGTTATCGCAGACGAGCAACCAAGACGAACGACCAGGTGACGACCGGCCAAGATTTGTGGGTCGGCGACGCGCTAACAAGGCAAGTAAGGGCGAGTAAGTAAGCCGGGTAATTAAGCAGCAATCAGATTTCTAGCCGGGTAAGGGGTTAACACGGCGAGTTAAAGGCGAGTAGACGTAACAATAGCTACCATTCCTACGCATATTTACACGCCGGGAGCTGAACCGCCGAGACCAGTGCCGAGACCGTCATTACCGTCGCCTGCTTGCGGGTTGAAGTACCCTTCTGGAAGTGGTTGAGTCGGGTGCGGGTTGTTGGCAGTTAGCGGTTGAGCTGAGTTGCCAGAAAGCAGTTGACTAGCTGATTCGCTAGCAGGAAGCGGGTCGGGGAAAGGAATCTCATCCGGGTTTATGACCGGTGGGGTTCCGTAGGGTGTTGTGGGTGCGGGAGTTCCGTATGGTGTTGCGGGAGTTCCGTATGGTGTTGCGGGAACTGTCGGGTGTGGCATTGGGTTTTCGTAGGTTTGATTTACGTTGTAAGGAGAGTCGGGGTATCCGGGGCTATAAAACTGCTGGGTAGCTGCATACTGCTGATAGTAGGCGGCTTGCTCAGCGGCAGCTTTGCGTTTCTTAAAGAATCGGAACCCGAAGAAAAAGGTCACTCCCGCGACGGCGATACTAGTGACGGCGGCAATAACCGCGACGGTTGGGAAAGATGCAGTATCGGAACTGCTGGCTTGTAGCCCCTCAGCACTGAGAATATCCGATATTTTGTTCCAAGTGACGGTGTTGCCCGACACGGTAGACGACAAGTTGTGTGTGATGACGGTGCCAGGAAACTGCACACTAACCATGAGCGCAGAGAACATGTCCGTTGTATCGCCCATAATGTTAATGTTCAAAGCGTCAATATTCAGCCGCAGTACAAAGCGATATTCACCATTCGAGTGCGTCAATGTGAGACCACTCCCCGAGTTGTTTACTCCAGCAAGATCGGTGGTGTAACTGTAACGACAACCGATGCTGTCGCTGGTGCTGTACGGCATCACGTTAACGCCCGATGGTATCGCTATTTGAGTGTTACTCACGGTGCACAGATCATTTGTCCCTAGCATCTGAGCTATCTGCTTAGAGACGCTTACATCTACCGCAATTTGAATATCGTTGTCGCTGTTGATGGCGACGCTTTGCGTCATGTTGATGCAACCTGTTAATAACAAAGCTAAGGGAGCAAGCAGGAGCGAGTACCAGCGTTTTGTCATGGGCAGGAGTCTATCAATTGGTACGGGCATAACGAGGTTTTCGGCGTCAAAGATCATCGTTTTAGCGGATAAGTGTAGCGTCAAGTGGGAAACGAGTGCCGGTTACGGTAGAGTCTTCGCCGTGGTTCTAATGCTCGCGTGGCCAGTGGTCGCCCTCTCTATTGTGCTGATTGTCCTCAGCGGCATCTTGACGATGTTCATCTTGTTACACAAAGGTCGTGGTGGTGGTATGGGTGACCTTTTTGGCGGCGGCGGCGGTGGTATGACATCTACAATGGGGGGCACGTCGGTTAGGGAACGCAACCTTGACCGTATCACTATCATAGTGAGCGCGCTGTGGGTGCTGGTGATAGTGGCGTTGCTGATGGTTTACCGTTTTGGAGACCCGTTTAGCCCTGCTGATCCTATTTCCCCAAATGCTTCTGCTGAGGTAACCGATACTGATACTGATGCAGATACCGGCACTGATACGGACGCAGATACGGATACTGATACCGACACTGGCACCGACGCAGGTACCGATACCGACGCAAACGGATAATGCAGCTAACCCACGCCCTAGTTAAAAAACTTTGACTATTTGACTAGCCGTGATTTTAGCCGTGACTAGTGTAGTGCTGTTGCGCGGGTGCGGTGACTACATGCGGAACATCCCACAACTGGAGTTTTCGTCATCAGACATCAGTTAGTACTGGGCTGGGCGGCGGTGGTCTTTAACGCGCAGGGTTCCAGTCAGCTAACTCCTGATTCGCACTGCGCGCTTCGGCGACATCGAGTTCCCGGCGCACGTCCGGCAGATCAAGCCCGATGCGCATTCCATAGAACGAGCGATAGACGAACACGCAAGTCAGTAGGAAGAACACCGCAGCACCGATATAAGTAAGCCGGGCGTTGCCTTCAGCAGCGAACGCTACCCCAAGCTCTACTGCCAGCAGACCGAACAGTGTCGAGAACTTGATTATGGGGTTCAGCGACACTGAGGAGGTGTCTTTGAACGGGTCGCCCACGGTGTCACCAACGATCGAAGCCTCATGCAGTGGAGTGCCTTTAGCAGCTAAATCCACTTCAACGAGCTTCTTAGCGTTATCCCAAGCCCCGCCAGCATTTGCCATATAGATGGCTTGATAGAGACCGAAGAGAGCGATGGAGATGAGGTATCCGATGAACAGATACGGATCCACGAATGCGAAAGCCAGCGTTGCGAAAAATATCCCGAAGAAGATATTTACCATACCTTTCTGCGCATACTGCGTGCAGATTTGCACCACTTTCTTGGAGTCTTCAACACTGGCCTTCGTTTCGCCATCCAAGTGCATATTACTTCCGATAAACTCCACGGCGCGGTAAGCACCGGTTGACACTGCTTGCATAGAAGCGCCCGAGAACCAGTAGATGATAGCTCCGCCAGCCACCAAACCGAGTAAGAACGGAGCATGAAGTAGCGAGAGTTTGTCGGTGTTTTCGGTGAGCTTGTTAGTGAGACTCATCATAATGGAGAAGATCATCGTGGTGGAACCCACTACCGCAGTGCCGATCAATACCGGTTTGGCGGTTGCTTTGAAAGTGTTGCCCGCGCCGTCGTTCTCCTCTAAGAAATGCTTGGCGTGTTCCCACTCCACATCGAAGCCGTACTCCGCTTTGATTTCGGCATCGATGTTTGGTAATTCTTCAATGGTGGACAGTTCATAAACGCTCTGCGCGTTGTCGGTAACCGGGCCGTACGAATCAACCGCGATCGTCACCGGACCCATCCCGAGGAACCCGAAAGCCACTAGCCCAAAAGCAAAGATGGCAGGAGCCAGCATCAACGACGACAACCCCAGCGTGGAGATTAAAAAGGCTCCGCTCATCAAGCCGACGATAGCGATACCCAGCCAGAAACCGGAGAAGTTGCCGGAGACCACGCCGGCCAGGATGTCAAGACTGGCACCGCCTTGTTGCGCAGAAACAACCACTTCGCGCACATGTCTGGAGTTAGTGGATGTGAACGCTTTGACCAGTTCAGGAATCAATGCGCCAGCGACGGTGCCGCAGGAGATGATGAGCGACAATTTCCACCACATGCCGTCGTCCAGATTGTTGATGAGGGCATATGAGGTGACGAAGGTGAGCGCGATGCACACAGCGGATGTCAGCCATACCAGGTTTGATAACGGACGCTCGAAGTCCATCAGGTCGGTGTGTTGGTAGCGCGCTTTGGTGTAAGCCGAGTTGATGGCGTACGACAGGAAAGAGGCGATCACCATCACGATACGAATTGAGAACACCCACACCAGTAGCTGCACTTGGTGAGTTGGATTAGCCACTCCCAGCAGAATAAATGTGATGAGCGCCACACCGGTGACACCGTACGTCTCGAAGCCGTCAGCGCTGGGACCTACTGAGTCGCCAGCGTTGTCACCGGTGCAGTCAGCGATTACGCCAGGGTTGCGAGCGTCGTCCTCTTTGATGTGGAAGACGATTTTCATCAGGTCGGCACCAATGTCGGCGATCTTGGTGAAAATGCCGCCAGCGATGCGCAGTGCAGAGGCACCGAGTGATTCACCAACTGCGAAACCGATAAAACAAGAACCGGCGATCTCGCCCGGTAGGAACACCAAAATGAGCAACATCATCATGAGTTCTAAGCTGATGAGCACCATGCCGACGCTCATGCCGGACTGCATTGGGATGGCGTGGCAGGGGTACGGCTTGCCTTTAAGGGCAGCAAATGAGGTGCGTGAGTTAGCGAACGTGTTGATGCGAATGCCGTACCAGGCGATGCCGTACGAACCAGCCATACCGATAAGGCTGAACGCTAAGATGAGCGCCACTCGTGCGAAAGAGAACCCGACCAGTATCTTGTAGTAGGCGAAGATGACTGCACCGATGAACACCCACAACAGCATCAGGAAGCGGCCTTGTTGATTGAGGTAAGCCTTGCAGGTGCTGTAGATCAATTCAGACACTTCACGCATGGAGTGATGTACTGGTAAGTCACGCAGTTTGGTGTAGGTGTACAGCCCAAACACCAATCCGAGAGCACAGACGACAAGCCCGCTGGCTAGCAGATTGGCACCATTGATGCTGCCAAGAAAAGTGACGGTTGATAAGTCTGGAACAACCAGGCTTGCCTCGCCACCCATTTCATGCCCCGGATCACCAGGGTCTGGAGCGCAACTAGATGCAGTTGCTAGCAGTGATAGCGCTCCCAGGCCAAACCATAACAGTTTTAAGGCCCGGGAGCGTGGCTTAGAGTCGGTAGGGGTGTTTTCTGAATCTGTTGCAACCACGGTTAACTTTCCTCGTCGATAAGAGCGGCTATTTGTAACTTGGGTCGGTTCGCGACATCATTCCAGGTGTTCGCTTCCATTAGCCTCTTTCGTGATGACTCCATCGTCACCGTCTAAATCCGGTGAACATCTAGAACTGTTGCCAGTCTAGCGGGTTAGTCGGTGAGTGACTAGTACGCTATGACCGTACGGCACACACTTTCATAAATATGACTTGTGATGTTCAGCTTCTAAAGCAACGATTACCAGTTAAGTATCTCGAATATCGCAGATTATGCGCCAACCACCACAACGGAACCTATAAAGTTCGCGTACTCGTCACTGTTGGCGTTTTACGGCAGCGGTACCGTTAACGTGACGTAGCAGTTGAAACGTTTTCGTATTTACGCAAGAATTACATTGTGAAAAATACTGCAGGCCGGGATGGGTGCTGCGGCGATGCTACCAGCGGTTCTACTCGGCAGCGGATACTCGCCATCTTGCTTTCCTGCGGCTCGCTGACGGCAACGGCGTTGGCGACGGAGCTTGGAGTAACTGCGGCTGCGGTACGTCGGCATCTGGACGCTTTAGTGGCGGGGGGTGAGTTGGCATCATGTCAGTTGCCGCAACGTGGTTCGCGGGGGCGGGGACGTCCTGCGAAAGCGTTCATGCTCACTGAAGCCGGTAGGGCGGGGTTCAGTAACGCTTACAGTGGAATCGCGTTGCAAGCCATCGCCGAGTTGCTGAGCGCCGTAGGGCCATCGGGGTTAGACCGTTTAGCCGCAGCGTTTTTCAGCTCTATTGGCGCTGATTTTGCGGCCTGTTGCAAAGAGCAGCCGTCGATTTCTGCGGTGACGGCGCTGGCTACAGCGCTAGATGGCGGTGGGTTTGTCGCCGCTGTGAATCGGTTGCCGAGCGGGGAACAGTTGTTACAACATCACTGCCCAGTGGTGAATATTGCGCGCGCCTATCCCCAATTCTGCGAGATTGAGACGCAGTTCATCGCAAAACTCACTCGTTCGCATGTGCAGCGGTTGGCGACTATCGCGCATGGTGATGGAGTTTGTACTACGCATATCCCCAACCCAGTGGGTGCGGTGCTAACGGAAATTGATTCGTTTAGTAAGAATCTGGATGTTACTGCGGAAGAAAACCAACCCCAAGTGAAAGTTGCGACGTTATGAGTGCGGCAGCGTCTGAGACGCCGCAGGAAACTACCACCGGGCGAACTCAGCAGGAGCAGATTGCAGCGCTGGCGATGTACAAGTACGGTTGGCATGATTCAGATGCCGCCGGTGCTACAGCACAACGTGGGCTTGATGAGTCGGTGGTACGCGGTATTTCAAGCATTAAAGATGAACCCGAGTGGATGTTGGCACAGCGTCTCAAGGCGTTGAAACTGTTCGAGAAGAAACCTATGCCCACCTGGGGCGGCGACCTTTCCGAGATAGATTTCGACCAGATCAAGTATTATGTGCGTTCCACCGAGCGCACCGCCCAATCATGGGAAGAACTTCCAGAGGACATTAAGAACACTTACGACCGTTTAGGTATCCCGGAGGCTGAGAAAGCCCGTCTGGTTTCTGGAGTGGCGGCGCAGTATGAGTCTGAGGTGGTCTACCACAAGATCAATGAGGAACTGGCAAGGTTAGGGGTGATTTTTCTTGACACCGATACCGGTCTTAAAGAGCATCCCGAACTGTTTGAACAGTATTTCGCGACGATCATCCCTGCTGGCGATAATAAGTTTTCGGCACTGAATACCGCAGTATGGTCGGGAGGTTCGTTGATTTATGTACCGCCGGGAGTTCACGTCGATATTCCACTGCAAGCGTACTTTCGCATCAATACTGAGAACATGGGGCAGTTTGAACGCACTTTAATCATTGCCGACGAAGACTCATACGTACACTACGTCGAAGGTTGCACCGCACCGATCTATAAGTCGGATTCACTTCATGCCGCCGTGGTAGAGATTGTGGTAAAGAAAGGTGCACGGGTGCGTTACACCACCATTCAAAACTGGTCTGGCAACGTCTACAACATGGTCACCAAACGAGCAAACGTGGAAGCTGGCGGCACTATGGAATGGATTGACGGCAACATCGGTTCTAAGATGACTATGAAATATCCAGCGGTGTGGTTGTTGGGTGAGTATGCCAAGGGCGAGACGCTATCCATCGCTTTCGCCGGCCCAGGCCAGCATCAGGATGCCGGGTCAAAGATGGTACACGCCGCGCCGTATACGTCATCGTCGATCGTGTCGAAGTCGGTGTCGCGCGGGGGTGGACGTACCGGTTATCGTGGGTTGGTCATGGTGCGCCCCGGTGCCCACCACAGCGCTAACTCGGTGAAGTGTGACGCATTATTGGTAGACGATGTATCCCGTTCCGACACCTACCCTTATGTGGATGTGCGAGAAGATGACGTTTCGATGAGCCATGAGGCTACGGTTTCGAAAGTTTCGCAGGATCAGCTTTTTTATCTAATGAATCGCGGTTTAGGTGAAGACGAAGCGATGGCGTTGATAGTGCGCGGTTTCGTGGAGCCGATCGCCCGGGAACTGCCAATGGAGTATGCACTGGAACTTAACCGACTCATCGAACTACAGATGGAAGGTGCAGTGGGTTAACTCATGGAGATTGCTTCGCAACAGGTTGAGTCGCACCTGCACCCTAAACCGTCGTTCGATGTGGCCGACTTTCCGATGCCTACCGGGCGAGAAGAAGTGTGGCGTTTCGCACCGCTACCCAGATTCGCTGAACTGCTAACGGAACCACCTACTGACTTCGCTGATATTCAAATGACGCTGCAGGCTCCCGTTGGAGTGACGCTTAGCACTTTAGGTGTTGGCGTTGGAGTGCGCGGTAGTGTGTTGCTGCCGGTAGATCGAGTATCCGTGCTGGCCGCTAAAGTGTCGCAGGCTCGCCATATCCGAATCGCTGACGCGGTGCGGCTCACCGAACCGATTGTGATTACGGTTACCGGTAAAGGGGAGCGTGCCGCAGAACACATCGTCATTGAGTCCGGAGTCGCTTCCGAAGCGATCATCGTAGTGGAGCATCGAGGTAGCGCTGTTTTCTGCGGAAACATTGAAGTAGTGGTGAAAGATGCGGCCAAAATTACTGTGGTGAGCGTGCAGGACTGGGCACCGGATGCGCTACATGGCGGAATGCACGCCGCTGCCGTTGGGACGGATGCACAGTATCGGCATGTCATGATGACGTTTGGTGGCGACGCAGTGCGCATTCAAAACTCGGTGTATTACACCGGCTCAGGTGGTAATGCGGAACTTTATGGGTTGTACTTCGCAGATGCCGGACAGTATCAAGAGCATCGGTTGTCTGTCGATCAGAACGCTGCGCATACCACGTCTTATGTGGATTATCGGGGCGCATTGCAGGGTAAAGGCGCGCATACGGTGTGGGTGGGCGATGTTTTTATTCGACGACAGGCCGTTGGGATTAGTTCTTATGAGGCGAACAAAAATCTGGTGTTAACTGATGGGTGCCGTGCTGATTCTGTGCCGAATCTGGAGATAGAAACTGGCAACATTAAAGGCGCTGGGCATTCGTCCACTACCGGACGTTTCGATGATAATCAGCTGTTCTATTTGATGAGTCGCGGGTTGAGCAGTTCCGAAGCTAAACGACTTGTCATTCAAGGGTTTTTCTATGACATTATCCGGCGTATCGGTATAGCGGAACTCGAAGAGCGGTTAAAAACCCATGTGGATGCCGAATTGGCGAAGACAATCGACAGAGCGGAAACGTCGTTGTGCCCGCCGCCCTTGCCGGAACAACTACGCCACGAAGCCCCCCAACCTCAGATCGAAAAGCAGGAGTGAGCATGGCAGACCTCATCATTCGCGGCTTACATGCCGATGTACTCACTGAGGAAGGCTCGAAACCTATCCTTAAAGGGGTAGACCTCACCGCAAAAACTGGTGAGATTCACGCCATCATGGGGCCGAACGGTTCGGGAAAATCGACGTTAGCGTACGCTATCTCCGGGCATCCAAAGTACCGGATAACCGCAGGTTCGGTGACGCTTGATGGGGTGGAGTTGAGTACGCTCAGTGTTGATCAGCGCGCCAAGGCCGGGCTGTTTCTGGGAATGCAGTATCCAGTGGAAGTTCCGGGAGTGTCGATGGCCAACTTTCTACGCACCGCCAAGACGGCGTTGGATGGGGTGGCTCCAAAAGTACGCAGTTGGCCTAAAGAAATCAACGCCGCACTGGAGTTGGTGGGGTTGGATGCCACATTCGGTGCTCGTTCGGTGAACGAAGGGTTCTCTGGCGGCGAAAAGAAACGCGCTGAGATAGCGCAGCTGCATATTTTGAATCCGATGTTTGCCATACTTGACGAAATCGATTCTGGGTTGGATATTGATGCGGTTCGTGAAGTGGCTGAGGGGATCAACACTTATGCCGCGCAAGGCGACCGGGGGGTGTTGCTCATCACCCACTACACCCGTATTCTGCGCTATACCAAGCCAGATTTTGTGCATGTGTTCGTTGACGGCAAGGTGGTGCAGGAAGGCGGGCAAGAGTTGGCTGATCTGTTAGAAGTTGCGGGATACGAACGGTTTACAAGAGGACACGCCTGATGCGTGCCACAACTGCCGTCTCGGGAGGAAGCGCTACCCACAACGAAACCGCGTTGTTGGCACTGCGAGCCGACTTCCCAATCTTTTCTCGCAAAATATACGATCATCCGTTGGTGTATCTCGATTCGGCGAACACTTCGCAGAAACCGCGTCAAGTGGTAGATGCCATGATGCAGTTCACTTACACCCACAACGCGAATATCGCGCGCGCTATGCACACCCTGGGAGTGGAAGCTACGGCGGCGTATGAGGAGGCGCGCGCCAAGATTGCTCGGTTCATCGGAGCCGAACATGCAGCAGAAGTGGTGTTCACTAAAAACGCCTCCGAGTCACTTAATTTGGCGGCGTATACGTTGGGGGCGACGCTGAAACCGGGCGATGAAGTGGTCATCTCGGTGATGGAACATCACTCTAATATTGTGCCGTGGCAGCTAGCGTGTCAGCGTAGCGGAGCGAAGCTGCGTTGGTTCGATATCACTACCGACGGCCGTTTAGATATTGATAAGGCTCGCAGTGTAAACCTCATCAATGAGCGCACCAAGGTAGTGTCGCTCGCTTGGGTTTCTAACACACTCGGCACACTCAATCCCATAGCTGCGCTTGCCGCTTGGGCACATCAATATGGAGCCGTCATGGTGGCTGACGGCGCTCAAGGCGTACCCCAACTGCCCACTGATGTGAATGTTCTTGGAGTGGATATGCTGGCGTTCACTGGGCACAAGATGCTAGGCCCTACAGGTATCGGCGTGTTGTGGGGGCGATCATCCCTGCTAGAAACACTGCCGCCGTTTCTTGGCGGAGGCGAAATGATCGAAGTTGTGCGGATGGAAAGTTCCAGCTATGCGCCGCCACCGCATCGCTTTGAGGCCGGCACTCCTCCTATCGTCCAGGCTTATGGGCTGGGGGTTGCAGTCGATTATCTCAACTCGGTGGGTATGGAAAATATCGCTCGACACGAACATGCCATCACAGCGTATGCGTTGGAACAGTTACGCACGGTTGCGGGGGTAAACGTTATTCCCCCTACCACTTCGGACTCACGCGGCACAGCGGTGTCGTTTACGCTTGCCGGAGTACACCCGCATGATCTGATGCAGTTGTTGGACGGGCGTGGTATCGCGGTGCGTGGCGGGCACCACTGCGCGCGTCCCTTACATGAGCGGTTGGGGATTCAGGCATCAACCAGGCTATCGTCGTATCTCTACACCACTACTGACGAAATTGATGAGTTGGTTGCCGGGGTGGTTTTCGCTAGAGATTTTTTTGCGGGGAAGGTGCGGTAGATGAACGACCCGACAAGTATTTATCAGCAGATCATCCTCGATCACTACCGCGAAAAGCACCATGCGGGTTTGCGAGAGCCGTATAACACTGAGGTGCATCACGTCAACCCTAGCTGCGGCGATGAGGTTACGCTACGGGTTGCGCTGTATGGGGATAGGGTGAGCGACGTGTCGTATGATGCGCTGGGTTGTTCCATTTCGCAAGCGTCGGAATCAATTATGACTGATCTGATTATCGGACGTTCCTTAGCCGAGACGGCTATGTTGTACCGTGAGTTTAAGAAAATGATGGAATCCGCCGGCCGACTTACACCGAACGAAGACTTGTTGCAAGATGCGATCGCTTTTAACGGAGTGGCGCAGTTTCCGGGGCGGGTGAAATGTGCGATGTTGGGGTGGGCAGCGCTGCGAGATGCGCTTTTACGTGCCGGAGTGTCTGAAGCTGTGAGTATGGAGGGTTAGAGATGAGTGAAGAATATGTGGTCGGCACCCCCCCGGAAACTACCGTTGCGGACAGCGTTGTGGTAGCTGCGGCTGAGTTAGGGTCGTTGTCTGCTGGGGGGAGCGTTGCAGGTGGCGATGTCGACAGCGAGTTGCGGCTCAGCCCAGCGGCGGTATTAAAAACGTCAGAGCAACGCGAAACGGAAGTTATGGAACGCCTAAAAGACGTGGTTGATCCTGAACTGGGGGTAAACGTCGTTGATCTCGGGTTGGTGTATGGAGTGAGTATCGACGACGACTTCAACGTCACACTTGATATGACACTTACCACACCAGCTTGCCCGCTCACCGATCAGATCGAATGGGGGGCGCAGAGCGCACTAGTGGACATCGCTCACAGCGTCATCATCAACTGGGTGTGGCTACCACCGTGGACGATGGAGCGCATTACCGATGAGGGTAGAGAACAGTTGCGTTACATTGGATACAGCGTTTAGTGCGCGCGGTTAGTCGAAAAGTAGGTTTTATTCTTGAATATTCGCTCCGGGCATGAATTACGAGTTGCAGTAGCCCGGTAGACTGACCCCTTATGCTAAGCGTCAAAGATTTGGAAGTTCGAGCGGGAGCTAAACTGCTGCTACGCTCGGCTTCGTTTCAAGTCGCGGCTGGCGACAAGATCGGCGTGGTGGGACGCAATGGGGCGGGTAAAACTACCACGATGCGCATTCTGGCTGGTGAAGCGTTACCAGCGGGAGGTGCGATACAGCGCAATGGTCTCATTGGATATTTACCGCAAGACCCTCGGGAATCCGATTTGAGTGTTACGGTGCGGCAGCGCATCTTGTCAGCGCGCGGACTAGCGGACATTTTTGAACGGATGCGTCGCTACGAACTGGAGATGGCGAGCGCTGCCGGTGCACTGCGCGATAAAGCGATGAACTCCTATGCACGCGCGGAGGCTGAACTGGTGGCGGCCGGCGGTTACGCTGCCGAATCCGAAGCCGCGCAGATTGCCCATAATCTGGGGTTGCCGGAGCGAGTATTACCACAACCATTAGCCGAACTCTCTGGCGGACAGCGACGTCGGGTCGAGTTGGCTCGCATTCTGTTTTCCAAAGCCGACACGCTACTGCTGGACGAGCCAACCAACCATCTGGATGCCGACTCGGTGATTTGGTTGCGTGACTTTGTGAAAAGATACTCTGGTGGTGTCATGATGATCAGCCATGATGCGAAGCTGCTGGAAGACACTGTTAACAAAGTGTTTCATCTGGATGCTAACCGTGAAGTGTTGGATGTCTACTCAATGGGGTGGAAGCTCTACCTCAATCAGCGCGAACTGGATGAGAAACGCCGCAAACGGGAACGTAGCAACGCGGAACGTAAAGCTGCCGATCTGCTGACCACTGCGGATAAATTGCACGCCAAAGCCACCAAAGCGGCGGCAGCTCATTCGATGACTCGCCGCGCCGAAGTGTTGCTTGCTGGAACGGAACAGCTACGTGCGCTAGATCGGGTGGCGAGTATCAAACTGCCCGACCCCGCACCGTCAGGTAAGACGCCGCTTAGCGCAACGGGGTTGTCTAAAACGTATGGTTCGTTGGAAGTGTTCACCGCACTAGATTTGGCGATTGATCGGGGTTCTAAAGTGGTGGTGTTGGGGTTGAACGGCGCTGGAAAAACCACACTGCTGCGTATTCTTTTTGGCCTAGAGCAACCAGATACCGGCGAGGTGCTATATGGACACGGGTTACAGTTAGGCTACTTCGCTCAAGAACATGACCAACTTGACATGAGCCGCACGGTGTTAGAGAACATGGTAGCTGCCGCACCCGACCTCAATGAGACCGAAGCTCGTAAGGTGTTGGGGGCGTTTCTATTCACCGGTGATGATGACCATAAACCTACGTATGTGCTCTCCGGCGGCGAGAAAACCAGGCTAGCGTTAGCAACATTGGTGATGTCGAAAGCCAACGTGCTTTTGTTGGATGAGCCGACGAATAACCTAGATCCGGCTTCTCGTGCCGAAGTGCTGAAAGCCATCCGCACTTATCGGGGAGCCATTGTATTAGTCACTCACGATGCAGGCGCTGTGGAGGCTTTAGAGCCGGAGCGAGTGTTGCTGCTACCCGACGGCGCAGAGGATATTTGGGATGATGACTATGCCGAATTGGTGTCATTGGCGTGAGCAGAACTAGCTGTTAGAACCACCAAGAAGCATATTGTTCTTTCTTGTTATCTTCCGAACCTGCCTAATCACCGCCGCAGAGTGCATTCGCTCGGTGGGACATCTGCAACTGTTACCAGTAGGCTCATTAGCATGATGTATAATATAGTCGCCGTTGTCACCGGTGCTTGTACCCGAGTTTTTCCTTTTTAGTGTGGAAGTGGTTATGGTGGTGTAAACCTTGGGCTTAAATCAGAGTTATTCAAAGTGTGATGTACATCACGCGGTTACTTATCGTTCGTCATTGCGAGGAGTGCAAAGCGGCGTGGTGCGGCAATGCATAGTAGTGTGCCTAAGTTTCTCCGTCATTGTGGGGAGCGTAAGCGACGAAGCAATCCAGTTACTTAAGTGTTATTCATCGTGGGTTGTTGTATGTTGTGAGGGTATGTTCGCCCTTGTGTGATTACTTGTCGTCTGTCGTTGCGGGGAGTGTAAGCGCAGCGCAGTGACGCGTAGTGGTGTGCCTAAGTTTTTCTGTCGTTGCGAGGAGCGTAAGCGCAGCGCAGCAAGGCGTAGTAGCGTATTAAGTCTCCCCGTCATTGCGAGGAGTGTAAGCGACGAAGCAATCCAGTTATTTAAGTGTTATTCATCGTGGGTTGTTGTATGTTGTGAGGGTATGTTCGCTCTTGTGTGGTTACTTGTCGTCTGTCGTTGCAAAAGTGTTTCAAGGGTTCTTTGT
>JAIRZI010000029.1 GCA_031267295.1 Propionibacteriaceae bacterium
CCCCCCCCCCCCCCCCCCCCCCCCCCCCCCCCCCCCCCCCCCCCCCCCCCCCCCCCCCCCCCCCCACCTCTCGCACCGCCAACAACCCAGACACTCACATGCTCAAGTAACAAAAATCATAACACGAACGCCGCACGTTCAACGTTTAGCCGCCCGTGCTAACAGTTCGGAAGCGTGTGTCAACGCGGCAGCAGAATTGGTATCGCCACCCATCATGCGAGCAATTTCGGCAACTCTGGCAGCACCCACTACTTCGGTGATGTCGGAGGTGGTAACTTCGCCATCGTCAGCTTTGGTTATCACCCATTGTCGATCTGCAAACACTGCCACCTGCGCTAAATGCGTCACTACAATCACCTGTGAAGTGCGCGCCAACCGCGCCAAACGCGCACCAATTTCAAAACCTACCGCGCCACCAACACCAGCGTCGATTTCGTCAAAAACAAAAGTGTTTCCGGGTATAGCTAACGCCACCTCTAACGCCAAACGTATCCGCGATAACTCTCCGCCAGAGGCCACTTTAGCTAACGGTGCCAGTTCGGAACCAGGGTTTGCACTAAACAACAACTGCACATTTTCCGCACCATACGGCCCTAACTCCGGCAGTGCAGTGAGAACAAACCGCAGTTGGGCATGTGGCATCGCCAACCCAGTTAACTCTGTCGCCACAGCGGCGGCTAACCGCTGTGCCGCAGTCGTGCGCTCAACACTCAGCGTTGCAGCCAACTCCGCCAATCTCACCCCCAACGCCATCACTTCCGCCTCAATGGCAGCGCTGCGCTCATCCGAAGTGCCCAACGTTAACACTTGCTTAGCTGCGGACACCTCCCATGCCAACACTTCATCAACTGTCGCACCATACTTCTTAGTGAGAGTTGCCAACTCGGCGCGCCGTGCCGCAGTGAACTCCAGCCGTATCGGGTCGGCTTCCAGATTGGAAAGATACGACGCTACTTCGGCTGCTAAATCATTTAACAACTCCGCCACTTCAGTTACCGCAGCGGCCAGCGCAGTAGCTCCCGGATCAAGAGTCGCTAGCTGTAGTATCGCTTTCTTAGCTCGCCCCACAGAACCAACGGCTCCCGGGTCACTCCAATCGCCATCGTCCGCACCTGACAAGGCATGATTTGCATCTGTAGCCAACAACCGCAGATCGTCCATCGCCTGCAACCGCTGTGCCTCTGCCGCTAGCGACACATCTTCACCAGCAGTAGGACGTAGCGCACTTATCTCAGCAAGACCAAACTGTAACAAATCCAGTTCGCGCGCGCGCTCCCGGGCGTTGCCGCGCAGTTCATGTAACTCAGCTTGCAGTACAGCTCGTTCTTGGTAGAGCTGCCGATATTCGCGCAAAGTGAGCGTCAATCGTTCGCCTGCGGCTCGATCAAGCATCTCGCGGTGACTGGCTGAGCTAGCCAATAGGAGCTGTTCTGACTGTCCGTGAATAGTAGCCAAATCACTAACAATCGCATTCAATGTAGCCACTGGGGTTTGCACCCCGCCCACCACCGCCCGGGAACGGCCAGCCTGCACTTGACGCGATACCAACAGTTCGTCACCATCATCAAGTAGCGCGCCGATACCCGTTAACAGTTCCGCCACCGCCGTTACCCCAATAAAACGACCTTCCACTAGCGAACGCTGTTCTCCGTGACGCACCACTGACGCATCGGCACGTTCCCCTAGTAACAACCCCAATCCGGTAACAACCATTGTTTTACCTGCACCGGTTTCACCAGTAACTGCAGTGAGACCAGGCGCAAACTGCAACGCAGCTTCTGCGATCACCCCAACGTTGTTAATCCGAATATCGTTAAGGATGCACTGATTTTCTCTGCGTACGTCACTGGGGCGACGGGCGGGATGAGATTCTTCTACTACATCTTGCAGGTGGACTGGACGTCCATTACAAGATGTAGTAGAAGAAGATCGCCCGATCCGTCGTTCCAGGGGCTGTGCAGAGAAAATCAGTGGTTCCTTACGCATCAGACGCTCCGCCAAGAGTGAATCGGTAACTCAAACTTCATCACCAAACGGGTGGTGAATGGTTGCTCTTTCAGACGCGCTAAACGAAGATTCACTGGGTTTCGAGTAACCACCACTCGGTCACCAATTTCAATAGTGGCTTCCCGCCGTCCGTCACACACCACAGTCGCTTCATCCTCGGAGGTCGCGTCCAGTGTTAACTCCACCACAGAATCAGGACTTAACACCATAGGCCGCGCGAACAATGCATGTGCCAACAACGGTACCAACTCGATAGCGGCCACATCAGGCCAAATCACCGACCCACCAGCCGAAAAAGCATACGCAGTTGAGCCGGTCGGCGTACACACCAACACTCCGTCACAAGACCACTGTGATAGTGGTCGGCGGTCAACGCTCACCAATACATCAATCATGTGTTTACGAGCAACTTTCTCAATTGATGCTTCATTCACCGCAAAAGTTGACCATTTAAGTTCCCCCTGCTTGCCGTATAGCTGCACGTCAACAGTCAACCGCTCCTCAACTTGGTAATCACGCCGTAGCACCTGTTCCACCAACCGGGCAGTTTCGGAAGCTTCCAGCTCAGCCAAAAAACCCACATGCCCTAAATTGACACCCAGTAGCGGCACTTCGCGCGGCAACGCCCACTCTGCCGCAGACAAAATCGTGCCATCACCACCGAACACCACCAACATTTCGGTGCTAGCAACAGCGGACAACGCAACCAGATTGCTAGACGCTAACCGCGCCTGCACATCGGGTAGCCGACGTTCATCAACCGCTACTTGCAAACCGGCAGCGACCAGTTCGCGAATAAAAGCGCTAGCAGCATCAACCGCTTCGCTGCGGTGGGTATGTACCCAAACTCCGACGACCCTACTACTCACAGACACAGCCTAATAGCTGAACCCGACAGTTCCGTAGCCGTTAGCGAAGTTGGGGATAATTCGTTCACCATCTTCCAGTTCTTTCACTTAGCGTGTGACATGCGTTGCGTTCTGGTAGCAAAACCGGTGCGCGCTATCCCAACTCTTCCGGCAGTGCAGGCAGTTCATTTTCCGCAGTGGCTAACACATGCCTAGCTAGGAAACGCAACACCACGGCATACCAAACTTTCGCATGTTGTGGGGTGAGTACCCAGTGGTTCTCATTCGGGAAATACAGAAACTCATGTGCGCTCTTGCCGTCCGCATCAGCGGGAAGACCAGAGTGCGCATTGAGTTCATACCACAGTCTTAATCCTTCGCCGATCGGCACCCGGTAATCTTTATCACCATGCACCACCAGCATCGGAGTGGTGATATTGGCTACCGATTTATGCGGCGAATTGGCATCGGTATGTTCACCACCCGGCCATTCGCGTTCCCAGTAGCTAGCAAGATCAGTGGTGGGGCCAAATTGGTCTAACGCCCACAGCGATGCATGAGTGACGATGCACTTAAATCGATCAGTGTGTCCCGCCACCCAGTTTGCCATATAGCCGCCAAACGAACCACCCATCGCAGCGGGGCGAGTTTCGTCAATATCATCCCTTGCCAACACGGCATCGGTGACGCTCATTAAATCGGTGTACGGTTTGCCGCCCCAATCTGACCAACCGCGTTGAATAAGGTCATGCCCGTAACCGGTCGAGAGTGCCGGATCGGGCAAGATGATTGCATATCCCGCCGCCACCAATAGCCAGGGGCACCACCGCCATGACCAAGCGTTCCAACTGGAAAGCGGGCCGCCGTGAATCCACAATACTGGTGGTGCCGGATTGCTAGCGGACGCGCCCTCCGGTAAACAGATGAGCGAGCGAATCGTTTCGCCGTCCGCAGCCTGCGCTTCAAACACTTCCAAGCGGCCCGGTAGTGGCGGGTTAGGGACGGGAGAGCGCAACGGTTCCGCTTCCACAGGCGTATCGGCGGTGAGCGAGATGCGCACCGGTTGAGCCGGGGTGAGATACGACGATCGCAGTGCGTACGCCCAGTTGCCGTCCGCCGAGATGGCGACATTGCTGAACGCCGCAGCATCAGAAGTGATACGAGTCAGCGCATCGTTACTCAAATCGATACGGAACAAGGGGCAAGCCCCCCGATCATCAGCTAGCACATATAACGCGCTACTTTCTGGATTCCAGGCCACCGGAGTTGACCAACGATCCCACTGTGGGGCTACTCGGCGCGGATTACTGCCGTCAATATCGGCTACCCAAAGTTGGTTGTCGGCGGCTACCTGCTCATCGCCATAGGTTTCTCGTACATACGCAAAGCGTTTGCCGTCTGGCGAAACCACTGGATGCCCCAGATCGGCACCCGGCTCGTCCAAGATGACGCGGCGAGCAGCGCTGGCTACGTCAAGCGACAGCAACACCGAACGACGACCACCTCGCACTGGTTTGTTCCACCCGGTTAGCAAAGTTTTGCCGTCACGGGTGAGACTGGCGCTCTGTTCCACCAAAGCTGCGCCGCTATTTGGGGTGAGATCGCAGAACTTAGCCAGTTCCGCTTCGATACTGGGTTGCTTTTCAGCGGCTTCCTGCGAGCAGGAGCAGCAGGAGACATTCTCAACTTTTAAGTAATGCGGTAGCGCCGGGCCAAGGTCATGATCCCAGAAACGAATCGGATAACCAGTGTGCAAAATCGCCCCCACCGCAGCATCTTTACGCAGTTTGGCGAGCCGTTCGTCATCATCAAGGTCTTTCGCATGTGGCAGCACTGCGGATACGGCGATAATCGTATCCGCCTGTGCCGCTGCAACTACGCCAGCAATACCGTTAGCCCGGCTGGCTATCACTCGCGCTTCGCCGCCGTCTTTCGGCAATAGCCATAACACCGGAGTTTCTTCGGCAACGCCCGGTTCGACGCTAGGGCGAGCCGACACAAACAGCAAGTCGGCTGCGGAAGTAAACACTGCCGCACTTTCACCTTTAGCTGAACGAGTGAGTCTTTTCGCTGGTGCCTTACCTGCAAGATCAATCTCCCATAACGCGGTGACGTACTTGCTGGTTTTCGGGTCTGGGGTTTGCACAGTGACGACGCTGCGAGTTCCGTCTGGTGATGTCGCCATAGCGACGATTCGCGGGTACTTCACATAAACGTCAAGATCATGGAAAGGCGTGGTAGTCATAAGATGATGCTAGTCGCGGAAGCCGCAAACCGACGAAAAACTGGCCAAATAACCCAGAAATGCTGTAAAAGCAACAAGCGCTTTCTCATCACTTGTCAGATGGTACAATCCTCACCATGGCAAAAGTGCTTGGACATAACTTGGACTTCTATTTCCGCAACGGCTATAAGCTGGACGGCAAGTTTGATTTGCCATACGTCCGCAAACAAAAAATCGACCTGAACGATTTGAAGCTCATCCGCTTCAGTAGCATTGTCAAAGACGAAACAAAAGATACAGACGCTACGATACACTTCTTCGAGCCAGACGAGCGCTTTGACGAAGTATGGGAAAACCCCGAGAGTTACCTGGCAGAGCTTGCCCAGTACAAGCAGGTGATGACACCGGACTTCAGCCTGTACTCGGACATGCCGCTGACCTTACAGCTAATGAACACCCATCGCTCAAGGTGGTGCGGTGCCTATTGGCAAGAACACGGGCTTACGGTCATCCCAACGATAGGCTGGTGTAGCGAGTGGAGCTTCGAGTTCTGCTTCGACGCTGTGGAGTTCGGCTCGGTAGTCGCCGTAGCCACGCTCGGCGTGAGGGATTGCAAACAGAGTTTTATGGCCGGCTTTTCGGAGATGTGCAAGACGATAGATCCCGAGGCCGTTATCTGCTACGACGAGCCCTTTGAGGATATGTACAGCTTCGTGGACGTTATCCATGTGCCGTATCTACGTAACACACGCATCGCCCAGATGAAGGACAGGCGATAGGCGTGGGCAGCAGGGCAGTTGGCGGCGGATTTTACAGCCATGAGTCGCCCCACGAGCAGCCAGATGCCCAAGGTGCATCCAGGCAGCGATTCGAGTATGACCCTGCCAAGAGTGCCTCCAACAAAGAGAAGCACGGTATAGACTTTGAGGAAGCAAAGGCACTGTGGAATGACGACAAGCGAGTGGTATTTGACACGAATCATAAGACAGAGCTGCGGACAGTCACCGTTGCAGATATGAATGGGAAGAAGTATTCTGCAGTGATAACTATGCGCGGTGACACTATAAGGATAATTTCCGTCAGGAGAGCGCGTAAGAATGAGGTGAGCTTATATGAAGCCCAAGACAATTAGTGCAGAGGAATTCGACAGGATTTTCGATGAAGGCGAAGAGGACATTTTGCAGTACTGCGATTTGGATAGTATAAGATGCCCTGGTCTAGAGCAGGAGAAGGTCAGCGTAAGCCTTCCCCAGTGGATGGTATCCTCGCTTGACGAAGAAGCTGCGCGTATCGGTGTCACCAGGCAAGCAGTGATAAAGCTCTGGATCGATGAGAAGATCGAAGCCTTATCTGCCTGAGAAAGAACGCCGCAGGATGCCGGAAACGTGACGCATATCAGACGGCATCTCTTGAGGTCTTTGTACCTCTGATGCCTACTTGCGAACCCGAGGTTACGCCGCTGAACCTTTAATGCTGGCGGTCTTCCAATGAGGGCTTGCGTTTTTAGCGTGAATGCTGCCTACTGAATGTCGGAATACCTCGGTTTACCTGCAGTTTTGCGTAGATGCTGTAAGAACACTCGCGCCACTCTCGGAGACAGGCACATTTTTCAGCGCTACCATCCCAGCTAGCTGCACAATCTCTTCCGAGAGTACGACCGTCCACAAACTTCAGACACAGCATAGGTATACATAAATGTGGGGTCAGCGGCATAAATGCGTACACCCATGTTACTGCTCCTCAACACCTAAAACCTCATTAGTTTTCCGTAATCCTAAAAACCATTCGATGTTGCCATGTTCTCCGGGTAATGCGCTAGGCGCACAGTAGTCCGTTCGCCAACCAAGTTGCTGTACAGTTGCCGCAACCACCGCAACGGATTCAGCTTGCGCCTGCTCATCGCGCACTACACCCTTGGAGTTAAGCGCAGCTCTGCCGACCTCAAATTGTGGTTTGACTAGCAGTAACGCCATGCCATCGGCAGCGACAGTCTCAGCTTGCGCCGGTGGGTCGCCAATCACTAAGCAAAAAATGATCCCGTTCAACAGACCCGAACCAGAAAGACTCACATAAACGACACTTAAGTAGCTGAATTGCTTCGCGTCCTGCGGTCGCTCGCAATGACGGACATAAGTAACCACACAGTAACGTATCAAGTCCCCCCGTCACTGCGAAGAGCACAGCGCAGCACGACGCAACAACACACAGTAACGTATCAAGTCTCCCCGTCATTGCGAGGAGCGCAAGCGACGAAGCAATCCAGAAAAATAACCACTGAACAAAAAAGATCCTACTCAACAAACCCGAATCAGAAAGACTCACATAAGTAACACCTAAATAACTGGACTGCTTCGCGCCCTTTTGCTCACGCGCAATGACAGACGATAAATAATCACGCGATGCATAACACCACTTTGAATAGCTCTGATTTAAGCCCAAGGTTTACACCAACATAACCACTTCTACACAAAAAAGAGAAAACCCGCGTTCCGCTAAGAAAACATCAAGTCGTGTCATTTCTCACATATCTCCAACCCCACCCCATAACCGTCAGAAATTACGTTTCGCGCGTCGACTCCAGCATCTCAGCTAATGTCTGCTGTGCCTGCGTTAACCGCTCCAACTTCTCTGCGGTAGTTAGCTCAGCGACATCGGCTAACTGCGCCAACGCCGCGTCAACAGTTTCATTCCCGGTTTTAGGAATCTGTTCGCTCATGTTCCGCTTCCTCCAACTCAACCTCTAATGCAACATCAGAATCCACTCCCGCAAGCTCCGCTTCTGCTAACTCAGCTTCTTCGTTCACCCCAACCTCCAGCACAACACCAGAACCCGCTTCACCAAGCTCAGCTTCAACTAACCCAGCTTCTTCCCCCAACGCAACACCAGAACCCACCCCCTCAAACTCAGCTTCACCAAGTTCAACTTCTTCACTAACCCCAATCCCCAACTCTGCAATAGAACCCACCCCACCAAGCTCAGCTTCCTCCAACTCCGCCAGCCGATCATCGACATCCAATTCATCGTCATCATCGACGGCTGCTGCGCTGGCAAACCACTCTTTAGCCCCCTTGACTTCACCAAGAGTCAACAATAAGTCTGCGTAAGCATAGCGGAGTCGAGCTACGCCTGGACGATCTGTCGCCGTACCAAGAATCGCTTGTTTTAGCACCAGTAACGCTTCATCATGATGACCGAGGTCGCTGCGCGCTCCCGCTTCGACTAACGCCGCTTCAATCCGCTGTGTTGGATCGTCAATCTGCGCATCTTTGAGTAGGTCTATCGCCTCTTTCGGCTTACCAAGCGCCCGCTGACAATCAGCTATCACCGGGAGATAAGCGGAATCGCCCGTCATGCGATAGAGAGCACGATATTCTGCTAACGCTTCGGTGTATTCACCAGCAGCGTAAGCTGTCTCAGCGACGGCTTCCCGTACCAGTGGCAATCTGGCAGCATGACGGCGCGCCGCTTTAGCGTGTGCTAACGCCAACTCGGGATACTCATCAACGGCATTGCCCGCAGCCCAGAGGTGTCCACCCACTCGGTCAGCCAGTTCTTTCGGCAGTCCACGTAGTTCGGCTTTCACCGGGCGCGGCAACTCTTCTGCGTCATAGTTCGCAGGAATCTCCGGCTCGTTAGGATCACGTTCTAAGCCGATCGGCGTATTACGCGCCCGGGTCTCCGATGCTCGATGTGCTGCAAACGCTGATCCCCGTCGCTCATCACCACGACGCTCGCCATCAAAACTTGAGCGTCCGCGATACTTGCGTGGTTCCGAGTCATTTTCACGGGGACGATACGACCGATTCCCGTCATTCTCGTTACGGAAACGGTGGGGGCTTTGTTCGCCACCATCAGAGGAAAGTGACCCTTCATCGTGTGAACCATACGGCCTACTCCCGTTACCGGAAGAACGCGACCCATCACCACGCGAACCATACGAACGTCGTTCACCATTATTTTCAGTTTCGTAACGATACGAACGACGCTCCCTATCGCCATCTGAGCGAGAACGAAATGCGTCTTGCTCGCCGCCGCGCGCCGAACGCTCACCATCATCACGCGACGACCGCTCACCACCAGACGACCGCTCACCACTACCCCGCTGCCAACCACCACCACCAGACGAACCAGAACGGAACCCACCCGCTCCACCATCAGAACGAGAACTAAAACCACCACGACCACTACCACCAGACGACCGCTCACCACCAGCACGCGAACCAGAACGGAACCCACCCGCTCCACCACCACGCGACGAACTCCCACCATCAAACGACCGCTCATCACCAAACGAACGCTCACCACCATCACGCTGCCAACCACCACCAGCACCCGACCCACGAGAACGCTCACCCGCTCCACCACCAGAACGAGAACTAAAACCACCACGACTACTACCACCAGACGACCGCTCACCATCGCCACCCGAACCAGAACGGAACCCACCCGCTCCACCACCACGCGACGAACTCCCACCATCAAACGACCGCTCACCACTACCACGCTGCCAACCACCAGCACCCGACCCGCGAGAACGCTCACCAGCACCACCAGCAGAACGAGAAGTAAAACCACCACGACCACTACCACCAGACGACCGCTCACCATCGCCACCCGACCCACGAGAACGCTCACCACCATCACGCGAACCAGAACGGAACCCACCCGCTCCACCATCGCGGGGCGAACGTTCGTTATTCTCTGATCTATTCGTACGATACGAGCGTTCCTCATTGTCATCGCGTGGACGGCGCGGGCGATCATCGCCATCCTGGTAGCGCCTGCGCTCCTCATCAGTCATAATCTATATCCTATTCGAGTAAGGGAACGCTGATTAAGCAGCGCAAAGATGAAGCTGATCCTCTAGCGTCCCTAGAACCTTGCCTAACAAACCTCTACGCTGTTTCCCACCTCAGTGAAAAGCGGGGAAACCAACCATAACACTCAATTCTTCACCCAGCACATCTCCTGCAATCGCCTATACAGTCATTCGAGCACGTTCAGCACCGCATCCCTGACGATATAAACGCTTTTGCCTATTGAACCTCTGCGGAGAACGATGGGAAAAGCGTCTTGTTTTTTTCTACTTTCAGTCTTCCAACTAAAAGAGAAACACTAATTACTAAAGCTTTCGCAAAATCGAGTAAATATCTGCGTTAGCCATGGTCAACATAAAGTGCTAACCGAGTTGGTGTTGCAGTTTTGAGAGCAATATAAAAAAAATCCGAGAGAATCAATGTTCCGTTATCCGCTAACCTCCTGCAAATCAAATCGCCGGGACTTTCGATTAACAACTCGCCCAACCCGGTATATCTCACAACCCAATCACTCGTTCAACCCATAAACCCAACAGCAGGCGAAACATGCACCACCACACAATAACCGTATACCCAGTTACGAATCACTAGTACAACAAGTGCACATTAACGAGTGTGTGGATGGTTATTGGTTTTGTGGGTGTGTTGGTAGCCGGTTCCTAGTAAGCAACTGATTCCTATTAGTAGGAACCCTAGTAGTACGGTGGATGGGATGGGGTATATCAGTTTGCCACCGGAAGGAACACTGTCTAACGGAACAGCTACTTCTATAGTGAACTCAGAAACAACAGACTGTCCCAACTCATCAAACCAAGTAACAGTAAACACATACGTATCTGGCAGTAAACCTTTAGA